>JBDTLH010000035.1:0-12122 GCA_039934875.1 Acidobacteriaceae bacterium
CCGGTCAGGTCGTCCGTAACACTTCCAACCAGCACCGCCGATTTCATCCCAAGTTGGACGATCACGTTGGCGAGCGAATGCTTCTCGCTGAGGTTTACACCGATTGGCCTTGCATTCGGCGGAGCCGGGAAGCGTTCCGGTTCTCCTCCGTAGCCGGCGCTCTCCTTAGAGGCAGAGACGTAATACATGCCCCAAGCGGGTTCCGCGCCCCTTCTTAGGCCGCTGGTCATTTTGAAGTTTCCGAATGCATCGGTTGTGGCGGTCGGGAGTATCCCGCCAATCGCCCCGTCCGGAGCCGCAAACACCGCCGCCTGTCCTACTGGTCTGCCCTGCGCGTCTAATACGGTGCCAGTAATGGTAGGGAGCTGTGCAGCAATTTGCACCGAGCATAAGACGATTTCAGCGGCAATTATCAACATTCGCATGGTCAGCACCGGGTGGTATGTCGCCCTGAACGCTTGGATGCTGTTCACGCCCGGACAACCCCTGGCATACAGCAACTCTCCGATTACAATGATGAGAAGCAGCATCATGCCTCTTTTCTGGTTGAGGGTCGCAGTCGCATTTTACGGCGCGGGATTGGCCTACGCTTTGATTGCGCTGTTGCTGCGCCGCGAAGCGTTCTCCGCGCGGGTTTTGGCGGTGCTGGCTCCGGGATGGGTCTTGCACGGCGTGGCGCTGGTGGAGACCATCGCGATGTTTGGCAGGGGCAGCCTGTTTTCCATGCATCAGTCGGAGAGCCTTCTGGGCTGGCTGCTGATGGGCGTCTTTCTCGCCATGTACCTGCGTTATAAAACGACTTCTCCTGGGCTATTCGTGATTCCCGCGGTCTTCCTGCTGGGACTCATGGCGGCACTGGGGCAAGCGCCTCCGCATTTTTCGTCGCCGATCACTCGGAATTGGTGGATTGTCGCCCACGTAACCCTCATCTTCCTGGGTTATGCCGCGTTGTTTTTGAGCTTCGTCTCCAGCCTCTTATACCTGTTGCAGGAGCGTTCGCTTAAATCCAAGCGCGGGTTAGTTTCGGGTGCGCTCAGCAGGCTACCATCTCTGCAAACGATTGATGACATGGGATACAAGACGCTGCTGATCGGCTTCCCCTTCATTACGGTTGGACTGATCATGGGCAGCGTGCTGGCGGAATCGAATTTTGGGGCCGATTACTTTCGCGATCCCAAGATACTGCTCTCGGTGATCGTGTGGATCATCTACATGGGCCTGCTTTACTCCCGCTGGAACTCCGGCTGGCGCGGGCGCAAAGCGGCCTACTTCGCGAGCTTCGCCTTTGTCGCCGCGGTCTGCGCGTGGGCGGCAAACTTCGTCAGCGGCGTTCATAGGTACATCGGCCAATGAAGATGCCCTACATTCTCGTGGGATTGAACCATCGCTCGGCGCCGGTCGAGTTGCGCGAGCGGTTATCTTTTCCGGCGGAGGAGATGGCGGGGGCATTGCTCGAATTGCAAGCTCTGCCCCATGTCTCGGAGGCGATGATCTTGTCCACCTGCAACCGTGTTGAGGTGCTGGCATGTGCGAACGGAAGCGCCCCTGATCTGCTGCCGTTCTTCTCCGCACGCGCCCAACTTCCGGCGCAGCAGTTGCGCAGCCACCTCTATGAATGGCGCGGCGACGATGCCGTGCGCCACATGTTTCGCGTGGCTTCCAGCCTGGATTCGCTGGTGGTCGGGGAGTCGCAGATTCTGGGGCAGTTGAAGGAGGCATACGCATTCGGCCGTGCGCAAGGCGGCGTGCAATCCTATCTCGACGCGCTGCTCAATCGGGCATTCTCGGTGGCAAAGCGGGTGCGCAGCGAGACAGCGGTCGGCAGTTCCAGCGTCTCCATCGCCAGCGTCGCCGTGGAACTGGCAAGAAAGATCTTCGGATCTCTTGAAGGGCGCACCGTCTATGTAGTGGGCGCGGGCAAGATGAACGAGCTGGCGATGCAACACCTGCGGGCGAGCGGAGTGGGAGCGGCCATCATTACTAACCGTACCTTCGAGCGGGCGCAGCGGCTGGCCGAGCGATTTGAGGGCACGGCCGTGCCCTTCGATCGTCTCTATGAGACCGTGCCGCAGGCCGACATTGTGATCACTTCAACCGGGGCGCAGCAGCCGATCTTTCTTCGCGAACATGGAGAGGCATTCATGCAGGCACGCCGTAATCGGCCCATGTTCTTCATTGATATCGCCGTACCGCGCGACGTTGCGCCGGAGATGAACAAAATCGAAGGCCTTTTTGTCTATGACATTGACGATCTGCAGCAAGTGATCGCCGCGAACCGGGCGGGCCGCACCCGCGAGGCGCAGCAAGCCGAAGCCATCATATCGAGCGAGGTCGTGCGCTTCCGGGAACACCTCTGCGAACTCGATGTGGCGCCCACGATTGTTTCGCTTCAGGATTCCATGGAGATGTTGCGCCAGGCGGAGATCGAACGCGCGCGCGGCAAGCTCGGACCGTTGACATCAGAGCAGGAGCAGGCGCTCGAAGCCTTGACTCGCGGCATCGTGAACAAGGTCTTGCATACTCCGATTACCGCGCTGAAATCGGCGGCGAAGACGCAGAAATCGGAGTCGCTGGTGGAAGTGGTGGAGCATCTCTTCAATTTGAACCTCCATGCGAATTTGAGCGGCCGGCGGGAGCGTAAAGCGGCGGGAGAAGCCCGCAAGGATTCCGCGAAGGCATGAGCGGTCTTCGCATCGGCTCGCGCGGATCAAAGCTGGCGCTCTGGCAGGCGGAGCACGTGGCATCGCTGCTGCGCCGCGGGGGACACCACATCGAGATAGAAATCATCAAGACAACGGGCGATACGATACTCGGCGTGGCGCTTGCGCAAGTGGGCACGAAAGGCATGTTCACCAAAGAGATCGAGGAGGCGCTCGCCGATGGCCGCATCGATCTGGCAGTACACAGTATGAAAGACGTTCCCACCGAGCTGGCGCCGGAGTTTGTGCTGGCGGCGACCCTGGAGCGCGAAGATCCCAGCGACGCATTCCTCTCCGTTAGCTTTGATCAGATTGCGGATTTGGCCTGGGGCGCGCATGTCGGGACCAGCAGTCTGCGGCGGCAGGCGCAACTGATGGCGATGCGCCCCGACCTCAAGATCACGCCGTTGCGCGGCAACGTGGACACGCGCATTCGAAAGCTGGAGTCCGGTGATTATGATGCGATCCTGCTGGCGTCGGCGGGGGTGAAGCGGCTCGGCCTGGAAGCGTTCGTCAAGCAGCGGCTTGCGCCCGAGCAGATGCTTCCCGCCGTCGGACAGGGGGCACTGGCCATCGAAGTCACGTGTCCCAATCAGCGCGTTTACAAGATTGTGCGGCTGCTGAATCACGCTGCCAGCGAAGAGAGCGTGGCCTGCGAGCGGGCGTTGCTGCATGCGCTGGGAGGCGGCTGTCAGGTCCCGATTGCAGCATACGCAGAACGTAATGCTGCTGGGAAGCTCGCGCTTACGGCGCTGGTGGCGCGGCCCGACGGGAGCGAAGTGGTGCGCGAAGAGCAAACCGGCGATTCGCCCGTGCCCCTCGGTGAATCCGTGGCGAAGCGCCTGTTGGAAGAGGGCGCACAACGCATACTCGCGGATGTCTATCAAACTTATGCGGTGGCGCCGCAACAGCCGTAAGGAGAGAAATGACTCAGAGGGTACAGGCGTTGCGGGGGTTACGGGTGCTGGTCACGCGTGCGCAGAGACAGGCGGACTCGCTCAAGGAGCTGTTGGAAAAGCGCGGCGCGGAGGTGCAGGAGATTCCGTTTATCGATATGCTCCCGCCGGATTCATGGGAGGCGCTCGATGGGTCATTGCGCGACATACTCGAATATGACTGGCTGGTTCTCACGAGTGTAAACGGGGTCAACGCCTTTTTCGACCGGGTGCAACACCTGGGAATGATCATAGATGAGTTGCAACATTTGAAAATCGCAGCCATCGGACCGGCGACGGAGCAGGCCATCTCCGATCACGGATTGGTCGTGGACGTAGTTCCTCAGCGCTACGTTGCCGAAGAGGTAGTGAAGGCGTTGCGCGGACGCATCATGAAGCGGGACCGAGTGTTGTTAGTGCGCGCCAGCATCGCGCGCGATGTGATTCCCGTTGAGTTGACGGGCATGGGCGCGAAGGTGGATGTGCGGGAGGCCTATCAGACCATTTTGCCCGAGGGATCGAAGCAACGGCTGCTCGAGTTGCTCACCAGCGAGCTGCGGCCGGACGTGATTACCTTCACCAGCTCCTCAACCGTCGAGAACCTGATGAAGATGGCGGTGGGATCGGAGATCCCCAAGAAGCTTGCCGGCATCAACTTCGCGGCGATTGGGCCCGTAACGGCGGCGACCTTAAAATCGTATGGCTTGCCCGTGCATATTGAGGCGGAGGATTACACCATGGCCGGCCTGATGAATGCCATCGAGCAGTTCTATACCCAACCGGTCCATTAAGCGGCGCGTGTGCTCTTGAGCGCTGCCTGAGAAACATAGGGGACCCGAAGGGCGGCGATAGCGAGCGACTGCATCCACTCCGGCGCGAAAGCAAAGCGCCGCATCCGCGCAGCGGAGCGGAAGGTGTGCGCAAATCGCCGGCGATATGCGCGGTCATAGCGTGCCGCAATTTCCGAGATACTCGCACCCGCCAATATCCTGACCGCATGTGCGCCCGCGAGTACACCGGAGTGCAGCGCCAGCGACATTCCATCTCCGGCAAATGGATCGATAAACGCCGCAGCGTCTCCACAGTTCAAAACCCCACTGATTGGGTCCACTGGAAGGGGAGCGGCGAAGCGCACCGGAGGACAGGTGATGGGGGGGAACAGAGGCTTCCAAGCGCGCGCCACCAGCCCCAGTCCCGCGGCTTGGAGCACAGCGGGCATATCGCGGTATTTGGCCGCGTCCACGAGCGCCGAGGCATTGATGGCGCATGGCGAGATCGGTTGAATGCCGATGTAACCGCCGGGAAAGAAATGAAGATCACAGCTTGGTTCTGGCGCGAGCGCTCCATCGGTTTCGAAATGCGCTTTGATCCCGATAAGATTGGTGCGCCCGTCGCTCGAGTTGTTGATCTCCGACCAGCGGCCGGTCGCATTGATTACGCATTGCGCCTGAAAACCACCACCGCTGCTCGCCACCGTGAACCCGCACTCACTGCGGGAGATCGATAGAACTCGCGTGCGATCGAGGCACTCCACGCCAAGCTGTTGCGCCCTGCGCCAGAGGCCATCGTCGAGATCGTGCCGCGTGATGCTGAACGCGGAGCGGGGCAGCGCGAACGATGCCCCGTGCGACGCTGCGTGCAATCCTATCCGGCTAATGCGAATGGATTGATTGAGCAGTCGAGCGCCGTTATCGTCGTCTGTACCCAGCAATGATTGCAGAATTTCCGCGGCTTCCGGGGAGAAAAACTCTCCGCATACTTTATGGCGCGGAAAACTGCCAGCCTCGATCAGAAGCACCCGAAGCCGCGAGTCTGCACACGCGACGCTGATCGCGGCGGCGGCGCCAGCCGGCCCTCCCCCGCAGACAATCAGATCATAGATGTCGGTTGCTTCCATGCAATCAGTCCGATGCGGAACAAGAAATGCGTAAAGGTTTCGATGCGAGCGATGGGGGCGCCGCTCCGCGCAACCATATCTCTCGCTTCACCGAGAGTGTAGGCGCGCCGCACGGACGCGATGGAATCATGCCGGGTGATGCGACTGAAGCTCGGCTGTCCCAAATAGATCATGGCGAGATGCAGGCGCGAGCGCACTAGATCGTTGACCACGAGCGCAATCCGCGCGACCCGCAACGCCTCTGTGGCGAACACTGTGACCTTCTCCGGATCCAGATGATGGAGGAATAGGGAGCAGGTCGCTACATCGAAGCTGTTGTCCGCGAAAGGCAGCGCCAGCGCGTCTCCGACCAGACGGCGAGCTCCTGGCGCATTGGCGAGATGCTCTGCAGATTGGTCTAAGAACGTGGGCTCTATGCACAACCCGGTTTTGGCAAGCTCCCGTGCCGCACCCGCGACCACATCGCCCGAGCCGGCGGCGATATCCAGCACCGACATTTGCTTGCGTCCGCTCGCGGCGGCGACCCGCGCCAGCAGAATACGCGTAGTGCGGATACCGCCATAGCGGCGGTTGATGCGGCGCAAGTCCAGCAGCGACTGCTGTATCTCCGCCGCCGTGCCAGCGCCGGTGTCGAGCAACTCCTGGCGGTCCACACGGCGCATTGCGGTCATACGCTCGCCAGTTCTTCTTCCAGCATTTGTTTGTGGAACAGTTCCGTGTAGTAACCATCTTTGGCGAGTAATTCTTCGTGACTACCGAGTTCGACGATGCGGCCCCCGTGCAGCACGGCAATTCGGTCCGCACTCTGGGCGGTGGAAACACGATGCGAGATAAAGATGGTTGTGCGTCCCTGCATCAGCTCTCTCAATCCCTTGAGGATTCGTTCTTCGGTGTAGGTATCGACGCTGGCCAGCGCATCATCGAGGACCAGAATTCTGGGATCGCGAATAATTGCCCGGGCAATCGCGGTGCGCTGCTTCTGGCCGCCGGAGAGTGTAAGGCCGCGCTCTCCGACCATGGTCTGGTACTGCAAGGGAAAGCCTTCGATGTCCCCGTCAATATGCGCGATCCGCGCTGCCCGGCGCACCTGTTCCTCCGACGCTTGCTCGACGCCGAAGGCGATGTTCTCGCGGATGGTTTCGCTGAAGAGAAATGTCTCCTGGGGCACGAACCCGATCTCGCGGCGCAATCCCGCCAGGGGATAATCGGAAATCGGCCTTCCATCGATCAGCACCGAACCCGGCGCGGCATCGTAAATGCGCGGTATCAAATTCACCAGCGTTGTCTTGCCCGATCCGGTGGGCCCGACAATCGCGAGGCTGGTGCCTGCGGGGACGCGCAGGTTGATCTCCCGCAAAACCTGCGTATCCCCAAACCAGAAATTCAAGTTGCGGAATTCTATATCTCCGTGGAGCGCCGGCGCCCTTCCCGCAAGATCAGATGAAATATTTGCGTCGGTAATGGTGGGTTGTTCCACCAGAATTTCATTGATGCGCTCCATCGAAGCCGTGCCCCGCATGAACAAATTGATTACCCAGCCAAGCGCGATGACCGGCCAGGTGAGTTGCACCATGTAGGTGTTGTAGGCCACGAACTGCCCTACCGAGATGTGGTGCAGGATGACCTCGCGCCCTCCGATCCACAGCACCAGCACCACTGCCAATCCGAGCAGCGTTTCCAGGGTGGGCCACAGCATCCCCATCAGGCGAACCAGCCTCATGCTGCGCCGGATGTATTCGGTGTTTGCCGTCTCGAACTGCTCGATTTCCGCATCTTCCTGCACGTAAGCGCGGACCAGCCGCGCGCCCGAGAAGTTCTCCTGCGCTCGCGCGGAAATATCGGAGAACATCGCTTGAATGCGTTCAAAGCGCTCGTGGATCTTGCGCCCGAAGTACTGCACCATGGTGGTCGCGATGGGCAGCGGGAGGAATGCAAACAGCGTCAGCTTGGGCGATATCCGCAGCATGAAATAGAGCGCGCCCGCGGTAAACACCAGTGTGTTCGCCGAGTACATGATCGCCGGACCCAGCAACATGCGCACGGCGTTGAGATCGTTGGTGGCGCGCGCCATGACGTCGCCGGTCCGGGTGCGCTGGTAATAGTCGTAGCTCAACCCCTCCAGATGGCGGAACAAATCATTGCGCAGATCGAACTCGATATCGCGCGAGACCCCGATCAGCACCCACCGCGTCAGATACTGAAACACGCCCTTGCCCAGCGCGATCAGCAGCAGCAGTCCCGCGTAGGTAAGGATTTTCTGCTGATTGATGCCGCGGTTTAGATCGTCAAAGGCATGCCGCAGCACCTGAGGAAAAAGTATCCAGATGCCGTTGTTGAGCAGCACGGCGATAGCGCCGATGAAAAATTGACGGCGGTACTTCCATAGATAGGGGCGTAGCGGTGCTAATTTACGAAACATGTTTACGTCGGCACCTTCAGGATAAGGTATCCGCCGGCAAGCGCAAAGATCAGGTCAGGGAACCAGGCCGCGAGCATGGGGGGAAGGTAGTTGACGTTCCCCATCGCATCGAAAAGCCCGCTCACCAGGAAATAAATCACTCCAATGCCAACCGCCGTGGCGACTCCGGTCAACGCTGCCTGACGCTTGCGAGTAATCGAAAATGGGATCGCCAGCACCGCCATGACCAGAGTGATGAGCGGGTACGCAAGTTTGCGATAGAGCTGCACGCGCAGTTTCATCACCTCAAATCCGCTCTGCTGCAGATCGGCGATGTAGCGCCGCAACTCGCCAAAATTCATCTCCGAGGATTGCTTCACTTCCTTTTTGAAGTATCCCGGCGGCTCGCGCAACTCTTCAAAGCTGCTTACGTTAAAGGTGTGAAAGTCCGCAATGGCGTTCTCCTGTCCGTTGCCGGTCGAGAACGATCGCGACCATCCATCTTCCAGCACCCACATGGGCGGCTTCATGGCCGCTTCATAATGCGCCCGGGCGGCGAAGATGCGCCTCTTGATCTCAAAGCTCTTGCCGTCAATCTCAAAGACATTCAGGTTTGCGAACTGGTCGCGGTCGGGATCGAAAAAATCGTAGTAGTAAACGTTGTAGGTACCGGTCTTGTTTTCCTGGCCGAAGATCCAACGGTGATCGGCCCGCAACACGGTTTGCGCCGGTTTGCCCTTGATCTGGTTGCGCAGCGCCTCCTGCCGGCGATTAGCAGCGGGCAAGTAGGACTGGTCCGATAAAAAGAGCGCCCCTGCTATGATCGCGGCGATGGCCAACACAGGTACGATCACGCGATAGATGCTGATGCCGGTCGCCTTCATCGCCGTGAGCTCATTCGAGTGCTGCATCACGGAAAAGGTCACCAGCACCGCCAGCAGCACGCATAGGGGCGCAAGTTGATACAGCATGTAGGGAATGACATTGACCAAATATGCCGCAACTGTGATGAAGGCAACTTTGTTGCGAAAGATGTCCCCCAGCAGCTCAAAAAAAGTAAAAATCAGCATCAACGTCAGAAAGCCGGAGACGATCAACGCCAGGAATCCGGTGAAACTGCGCAGGATGTAATCGTCGATAATTTGCGGGAACTTCGAGGTGTACCTGCGATGGCGGCCGCTGCGCCGTTCAAAGCGGCCGCGCCTCTCAAGAAGGTGCGCTCGCGGATGCTCTTTTTGCCGCGTCCACCACGCCTTCGATCTTTCCGCCAGGCTGTCCAGAGAGCCGCCTTCGAGGCTGGAGCGGTTGGCGCGATAGAGCAGCCAGAACCCGCATAAAGCAAAGATAATATCCGCCGACCAGACCCCGACTACGGCGGGTACCTTGCCCTGCCTTGCCAACGCTACGCCAATCAGATAGATGACGTAATAGGCGAAGACCAGCGCGATGGTGAGCACGAAGCCCCCTGACTTGCCGCCACGCTTCGATGACATGCCCAGCGGAATCGCCACCAGTGCGAACACAATGCAAGCCAGTGTCGGGGCAAAGCGGCGGTGAAACTCGGTCGAGTACCAGCGCGCCTTGAACCCTTCCGGAGAGTGCGCCAGCTTCCACAACTGCGAGGTGCTGAGCTGGCTGACCGGCGCCAGCTCCGGAGCTGTCCTTGGCTCCGCTTGCGGCAGAGAGATAGGCGCGTCGGTCTGGTTGAAGCTGGTGATCTGATATTGCCGCGGATTGCGCGGCTCCACCTGGTGCTGCGCGCCATCGATCAAATGCACCCGCAGAGTGTCCTGCGATTCGTTCAGCACCACAGCCTCTTTGGCCAGCGTGACCTTGGGCGCCTGTGGATCTGTGAGGTCAGCGAGGAATACGTTTTTCCAGATCGCATCTCCTCCCGAAGTCGCTGTGTCTTGCACATAGAGAACGTAGTTCTTGAAATCTTCATAGAAGACGCGCGGCTGCACCTCGAATGGCGCCTGTGATGACCTGAGGGAAGCTTGCAGCTTTTCGAGCGCCGCCGCGGAACGGGGCGCCAGCGAAAGATTGTTGTAGATGGAAAAGCCCAGCGCCACCACCGCAAACAGCATAACGATGCGCACGAAACTAGCCACCCCAATCCCGCTGGCACGCATTGCCGTAATCTCGGAATCGGAAGCGAGCCGGCTCAAGCCGATCAGAATCCCCAGCAGCACCGCCATTGGAATGGTGACGGTGAATGCGGTAGGCAGCGTTAGAAAGATGATCTCCGCAATACTGGGCACGGGAGCGCTGTTGCGCACCACCAGATCCAAAATATGCCCCACATCGCGCATGAAGATTACGAAGGTAAACAACGCCAGCCCCAAGGCAGCGTGGGAGACCACTTCACGCAGGATGTAGCGGGTCAGGATGCGCACAGCGACGTACGTTTAGGATAGCAAAGCCTCTCCCCGGCCCTTGGGGCGCCAAATCACCCCGGTCGATGCTAAGTCTTGGCAAAACCATCAACTTGCAAGGCGTGAGAAAAGCATCAAAATACGCGTTTTTTCGATGCTTTTTTGTATCTTTTTTCATCTTTTTGCGGCTTTTTTGCCCATTTTCCGCACATGTAAGGTTTGCGCCCCCTTGCCCCTGTGGAAAAGTTTCAGAAGCTGCTAAACCTTAGGTGCGCGGGCTCGCCCGACTCGGCGGCGGCAATGGTCTTCTTCGACATCCGTGCCAGGTGCGGACGCGATTTTTCCAGCGCCGATTCCACGCTCAACCCATACTTCCCGCGCAGCGCCTCCGGATTTCCGTGCTCGATGAACTGGTCCGGCCACCCCACGCGCACCACCGGCACCGTGACATCGGCGGCGGAAAGCTCTTCCAGCACCGCGGAGCCGAAGCCTCCGTTGAGCACGTGGTCTTCAAAGGTGATCACCAGACCCGCTATCCGCGCATAGTTGAGCAGGGTGCGGCGATCCAGCGGTTTGGCAAAGCGGGCATTGATTACGGCGGCGCTGAAGCCCTCCTGTTCGAGCTGGCGCGCAGTCTCCAGCGCCAGCGGCAGCATGTTGCCCAGCGAGAAGATGACAACCTGCTCTCCCTCGCGCACCACCTCAGCCTCTCCGATAGCGATGGATTGGGGCTGCGGCTTGACCCCCGCTCCTGTGACCGCACCGCGCGGATAGCGGATCGCGCTCGGCCCCTCGTATTCGAGCGCGGTCAGCATCATGTCCGCGAGCTCGTCCTCGTTCTTAGGGTCCATGTGCACCAGGTTGGGAATCCCGCGTAGGTAGCTGATGTCGAAGAGCCCATGATGCGTCGGGCCATCATCGCCGGAGAGGCCGCCGCGATCCATGCAGAAGACAACGGGAAGTTGTTGCAGGGCGACATCGTGAACGATGGGATCGAAGGCGCGCTGCAGGAACGTGGAGTAAATCGCGCAGAAGGGGCGCATACCTTTGGCTGCGAGGCCGGCGGCGAAGAGGACAGCGTGCTCTTCCGCTATACCGACGTCGAAGTAGCGGGTGGGGTGTTTGGGCTGGAATTTGTCGAGGGCAGTGCCGTTGGGCATGGCGGCAGTGATGCCCACCACGCGGGGATCGCGGTCGGCGAGCTTCACCAACGTTTCGGCGAAGACCTCGGAGTAGGTGGGAACTGCGGCAGGTTTAGTCTCTCCGGTTTCAGCGTTATAGGGGCCGAGGCCGTGAAATTTCTTCTGGCTTTGAATTGCGGGATCGAAGCCCTTGCCCTTCTTGGTCAGTGCATGCAGAATGACGGGACGGTCCTGCGTCTTGAGAAACTCGAACATGCGAATGAGCGTGGGCAGATCGTGTCCGTCGGTGGGGCCGTAGTAGGTGAGGCCGAAGTCTTCGAAGATGACGCTGGGCACGATGAGGCCCTTGGCGGAGCCTTCAATGCGGCGTCCGATCTCGAGGGCAGTTTCGCCGCCGAGGGTCTTGGCCACGCTCTTCGCAGTATCATGCAGCGACTGATAGCGCTTATTAGTGACGATTTTGTTGAGATACTCGGCGATAGCCCCGACGTTTTTGTCTATCGACCATTCGTTGTCGTTGAGAACAATGATGAGGCGCTTGGTGGATCCAATGTTGTTAAGCGCCTCGTAGCTGATGCCGCAGGTGAAGGCGGCGTCTCCGGCGACGGCGATGACGTGTTCTTTGTTGTTGTTATTACCGCTTTTGAGGTCGCGGGCGACGGCCATGCCCAAGGCG
>JBDTLH010000036.1:0-3468 GCA_039934875.1 Acidobacteriaceae bacterium
GCCTGGGCCAAGCTGCTCTTCTCCCCCGATCCCAACAACGCCCTGGCAGCCTACGCTCTCATCGGGTTCACCGGGTTGCTGCTGCTCGGCCGTCTCATCGCGCCTTGGTTTACCCGCCGCATCCCCGAACGCGTCTTGCTCTTCTCGTGTATCGCGCTGGCGGTGGCGTGCATGGCGCTGGTGCAACTGCCCTCCCCGCCGCTGCTCCAGGCTATCGCCCTGGCGGTCAGCGGCCTTGCCCTGGCCCCCATGTTCCCGCTCATCGTCTCCATCTTCACCAAAACCATTCCCCAGCAGCGCGCCTGGGCATTCTGCGCCAGCGGACTCGGCGCGGCTTCCCTGCCCTGGCTTATGGGGGTGATGAGCGAGCGCATCCCCCTGCGCCTCACCTATGCTCTCCCCTGCTTTGCGTTCGGCGTGATCTTCGTTCTCGTCTGCGGCCTTGGAGCGGTGCAGTCAGAGTCTCGAGGTCGCGAAGCCGGAGTCGCGCAGCTAAACTAGACTTCGCCACTGCTCCGCATCCCGCAATGCCTTAGCTCGTGACCCCCGCCTCCCCCTCAGCTATAATCCACTTTTTGCACCCTTCAGGAGACGCCATGCCAGCACCATCGACTGCTAATCCATCCGCGACTGCTTCGCACCCCAAAAAGTCCAACATGCGCTTTGAAGTCGAGCTTGCCCTGGAATTCGCCCGCGTGGTCGAAGAAGCGGCCATTGCCTCCGCCAAGACCATGGGCATGGGAGACCGAAAACTTGCCGACCAGGCCGCCACCGAAGGCATGCGCCACGCCATGGATTCCGTTCCCATGCGCGGCCGCATCGTTATTGGCGAAGGCGAGCGCGACCAGGCCCCCATGCTCTTCATCGGCGAGGAGGTCGGATTCGGGTACAAGAGCGCCGCCGCCGCCGAATATCCCGAAGTCGATATCGCAGTGGACCCGCTCGAAGGCACCAATCTTTGCGCCACCGGCGCCCCCAACTCCATCACCGTGCTTGCCGCCAGCGAGCGCGGAGGCCTGCTCCACGCCCCCGATTGCTACATGGAAAAGCTGGTCGTCGGCCCCTCCTGCAAGGGCGCAGTCGATCTCGATGCTCCGGTAAAAGACAACTTGCGCGCCATCGCCAAACGACTCGCACGAGACATCGATGATCTGGTGGTGATCGTCCTCGATCGCCCGCGCCACGAGCAACTCATCGCCGACATTCGCGCGACCGGCGCACGCATCCGCCTGATCGGCGACGGAGACCTCTCCGCCGGCATCGCCGCCGCCGTCCTCGGCTCCGGCATCCACGCCGTCATGGGCACCGGAGGCGCTCCGGAGGGCGTCATTACCGCCGCCGCCATGCGCTGTCTCAACGGCGAAATCCTCGCGCGCCTGGTCTATCGCGAAGACCAGATCGAGCGCATCCAGTCCATGGGCGTAAAAGACCTTAACAAAATCTACCGCTCCGAAGACCTCGCCCCCGGCAAAAACATCATCTTCGCCGCGACCGGCGTCACCGACGGATTCCTGCGAGGCGTCCGCTTCTTCGGCGAAGGCACTCGCACCCAATCATTAGTCATGACCAAAGCCACCGGCAAGGTCCGCTTCGTGGATTCCATCCACGTCGATCCCAAGCCCGACTTCAAGGTCCGCTTCTGATGTGGTCGGGGGATCAGCCAGCAAAAATTCATTCGGTGCTTTAGCGCAGAGGCTACACCACCAAACCTCACGACGCTCAACTCACCTCCGGCGACTCCGTCTTCTCTCGATACGCCTGCTTCGCCGAATCCATCGCCGCCGCTGCTTGCTGCTTTTGCCGCTCCACGAACTCCTTGCCTCGGTCAATCAATTCACCGAACGACTCGCGCGCCACTTGGCCCGACTGCTTCATAAAATCCGCGCCCTCACTGGCGCGATCGACCATATACTCCCGCATCTCGTCGCCCGCCTTCGGAGCAAACAGCACCCCCACCAGCGCCCCCAATCCCACGCCCGCAAGAAACCATCCGATCCCGCCGCTGCTCTCCTCTGCCATCACTGCCTCCTCACGCCTAATGTATCGCACCAGAATCATAACCTAGGAAAGAGCGGCAAGCGCCGGCATTCTTGCAGCATGGATCATGACAAGCAGCGGCCCGCAGGCCGCCGTTATCATCATTACTATTACTCAGAAACCGCCAATCAGCCGTTTGCCATATACTGCCGTCAAAATGGCGTCCGCCGCAATCGCGGTGAGCACGCCTTTCCACTTGTAGCCGATAGGCGCAAAGATCGCGGCAGCGGCGGCCGCCGACCCCACCCCATATCGGATCTTCTGTTCCGTTTCACTCATATTTATGTCCCTACGGACAGCATCCACGATGTCGTTCATTATTTCTCCTTTTTGGTATTCGAGCGCGCTGAATTCTTGCGCCCTGTTAATTAAGATGCAAGCTCGGTCCCCAGCGGAGTAGGCCAGCTCTCCTCTTGCCGCATCTCGCAAACACCAAGCCTGATGGTTGGTGCATTTGCTCCCAACGCAGAAGACAGAATCCTAATCCGAGAATATCCGCGCTCCGCTTAATCCTTAAAAGACACCTTCCTCCGCCGCTTCTCGGTCTCCTCTGCGGTGACGCCCTTGCCCCCTTTTGTTCCGCGGCTGAATCTCCTGTGATTTCGCTGGTGTGATTTCGCTGGCGCTCGGCTATCTGCTGGAACTAGAATCACTGCGATATGCGGAACCTGCTTTCGACATTCGCTTTTGTCTTCGTGTGCGCCTGCGCCTTCGGCCAGTACGGCGATGTCGGAGAGGTCCATCTCGCCAACTCGGGCGCACCTGCCGCGCAGCCCGCCTTTCAGCATGGCGTCGCGGAGCTGCACGACTTCGAATACGGCTCGGCCGTCAAGGATTTCCATGCGGCGGAAGCCACCGACCCGAACTTCGCGATGGCATACTGGGCGGAGGCGCTGACGCACGTGCATCCGCTGTGGAACTATGACGACCTCGATGGCGGACGGGCGGCGCTCAACCAGCTCGCGCCTACCCCGGAGGCGCGAGCAGCGAAGGCGGCGACACAGCGGGAAAAAGACTACCTCTCCGCGATCGAGGTACTCTATGGCGCCGGCACGCGTCAACAGCGCTGGTCGAAGTACGCCGATGCAATGGGCGAGTTGCATCGCAAGTATCCTGATGACGTGGATGCGGCGGCCTTCTACGCTCTCGCGCTCATGGGAACAGTCGCGCAGCACCGCGATTATGCGGTGTATATGCGGGCGGCCGCCGTCCTTGAGGACTACTTCCCCAAGTATCCGCGCCATCCCGGAGTGCTGCACTATCTGATCCACGCCTACGACGATCCGGTGCATGCGCCACTCGGAATGCGCGCCGCAAAGCTCTACGCCGCCGACGCTCCCAATGCCGCGCACGCACAACATATGGTCTCGCACATCTTCATTGCGATGGGCATGTGGCCACAAGTTGTTGCAGCCAATGAGAGGTCCATTG
>JBDTLH010000037.1:0-2548 GCA_039934875.1 Acidobacteriaceae bacterium
CAGGAGAACCAGAGTGGAACTATTTGAAGAGATCCGGGGCGGGTATGCGGCGGAGAGACGATCCTGGGATTGGCGAAGAAACATGGAGTGCACCGGAGAATGGTGCGCCAAGCGATCGCCAGCGCGATCCCGCCAGAGTAGCGGAAGGCGGCTCGAGAAGCTCCCAAACTGGGAGCGGTGAAAGCCGAAAATCATTTTCATGCCGAACCGGATCGTACGCGGCAACAGAATTTCCGATGTCACGCTCCCGAAAGCCGTCGATGCCGGCGAGGTGTTGGGCGCCGAGAACTGCGGATGGTTCAGGGCATTGATAAACTCGCTGCGGAACTGCAGCCGCATACGTTCAGTGAAGGTGATGTTTTTGATCAGCGATAGGTCAAAGTTGTTGATCCCGTCGCCGCGGATTCCGGAAAAGCGCAGCGGCATGTAGATGATATTCGATGAAAGCTGGTCTTGCGTAACGCGGTCGAAGCCCGCATCGACATTGAACCACGTGTAGACGGTGCGATGGGAGTTGGGGATCGGGATGTCGGCGAGGTTGCCGTTGAAGATGGCTTTGCCGAAGCCCAGCGCCGGGCCGCTCTGAAACTGATGGATGCCCTGGCGTTGCCAGCCGCTGATCAGTTTGCCGAGTACACCCGGCGCCCGTGCGCCGAAACGGCGGCCCTCGCCGAACGGCAGTTCCCAAATGCCCGTCACCACGACGCGGTGCGTGCGATCCAAGTCGGAGATCGCTCGCGTGGGAACCGGATCGGTGGCGTTGAGGTAGCCGGTGGCTTCCATGAACTTCGACCATGTCCACGACGCCGTGGCCGTCAAACCACCGGAAAAGCGCCGCTCGAAGCGGGTTTGCAGAGAGTGATGCCAGGAGAAACCCTGGTTGGTGTTGAGCGTGATGCCAGTGAACTGCGGATACGGCAGCAGCAACTGCGAGCGCGCGACGGTGGCGCAGGAAAGGCTGGTGCCCGGCAACCGCGGATAGAGAGGATTAGAAACCTGGGGGGCAACGTGTCGATGGTCGCCTGATCGCGCACCCTCAGCGTGCTCAGGTATTGCCTCGGCGCCGCGTCGGCCTGCCGCAAAGCGAGGAGGTGCGTACCTCGATTGCCGATATAGTTAACCTCCACAACGGTCTCGCGGAACCACTGACGCTGCAAACCGAATTCCCACCGCTGCATATACGGAATCTTTTGGTTGGGGTTGAAGAAGCTGACTCCTTGGCCCAGGTAGGCGTCGAGACCGCCCTGGCGCCCGTCGGAAGGGCATAACGTTGGGGAGCGGATTCTGCAGAGTGGCCAGGTAGTGCTGGCCGTTGTCAACGGAGGGCACCAGAGCGGTGCTGGCGCTGAAGCCCGTCTGGTTGAGCCTGGTGTTCAGGGAATAGGCCAGACCGATCCGCGGCATGAAATTGTGGGTGTTCAGGTTCCACAGCCCGCGCGGTTGTCCGTCTGCGCCCGCGAAGAGCAGGTCGCCCTTCACAGTGATGGCGGCCGCCAACTGCGGTGCGACCGGAGTCAGGGCGTGATCACTGTAAGCGTCAGAGCAGCGTCCAGTGCAACTGGCTTGCAACGGAGCGCTCTCTCTTGTACACTCCGGGATTGTTGATCGGGAATCCTGAATCGGCAGTGCTGGACTCGGCATGTTCGGGCGGCGCGCAGATTCGCTAACGGCGTCCAACGAAACGAATAGGAGATACTAAGCAATAATGTCTGAGAAACATAGCTGGACAATGGGACGGCGAGGTCTGTTGAAGGCATCGGCCGGGCTATTGGGCGGAGCAGTGCTGGGGAGGAACGCGAAGGCGGACCCGCAGACACCCTATAAGAATGTGAACACGAATTCGAGTCCCTCGACGCTTCGGATCACGGATCTGCGTGTCGCCACCGTCCGCAAACCGGGACCCAGCCCATGCACGATCGTCCGGATCGACACCAACCAGGGCGTATACGGGCTCGGCGAAGTCCGGGACATATCGAGTCCCACTTACGCGCTTTTGCTGAAGAGCCGCATTATGCGCGAGAACCCGCTGCAAATCACGTATATTTTCGAGAAGATCAAACAATTTGGCGGAGGCTCCCGGCAGGCGGGTGGAGTGGTCGCCGTTGAAGAAGCGCTCTGGGATATCGCGGGGAAGGTGTACGGCGTGCCCATCTATCAGATGCTGGGCGGCAAATTCCGCGACAAGATCCGCATTTATGCCGACACCGAAGAGTCGCCCGACATCAAAGTTTACGCGGCGCGCATGAAAGCCCGCAAGGAAGAAATGGGTCTGACGTGGCTGAAGATGGATCTGGGCGCCTACATGGTGAGGCACATTCCCGGCACCGTCACCGGCCCCTCGGGACTGAGCCGGTGGGAGCAAACCGAACTTCGGCATCCGTTCGTGGCGCAAGAGGTAACCGACAAAGGAATCGAGAAGCTCTGCGAGTATGTCGCGGCGATCCGCGAGGCCGTGGGAATGGAGATCCCGCTTTCCATGGACCACCTCGGCCATCTCGGAGTGAATTCCATCATCCGCTTGGGAAAAGCTTACGAGAAGTACAATCTC
>JBDTLH010000038.1:0-27619 GCA_039934875.1 Acidobacteriaceae bacterium
TCATCCCCACGAGTGCTAATCATAAATCACCTTCGGGATCAAGTCAAGCTAATATGTGAGTGAATTGCAGTCATATTCAGGAGCAGCTAAGGAAGGGGTAACTTTATGGAAGTCAGCCGCGCCTAAACCGAAGTAACCTTACTAAGCGCCTTAGAAACAGAGAGTTACACCGGTAAAGCTCAGACATTCAGTTGATTTTTAGCCTTAATTCGGGTTACAATAACGGCTCCGGATGGCCTTTAATTGGCTTTTAATCGGCTTTTAACTGGCTTTTATGATGGAGCCGGGTTGTATCACCCTGAATCGCGGTGGGCCGGGTACGAATCAAATAGCTGTATTGGAGCTTTAAAAGAGATGGCTAAGCGTCGTGGTAACCCGAATTGGGGCAAGCCGGAGCCGATCGGTCCGGTAGTGCCGACTGTGACTTCGTTTGAGCAGGTAGTGAAGGAATGGAAGTTGACTCCGGACCAATATATCCGTTCGACGCGGTTGCGGGAATGGGCGCGTCGCAACAAGAACTCAAAGTACATTCCGGAGTCGCTGCTGGAAGCGTGGGGATTTGAGATCGAATCGAGCCTGTAAGAGCAGAGCCAGTCAGTCAAAGAGCCGCCCGGATGGGCGGCCTTTTTTGGTCCCGCTCAGAGAGAAATTATTTGACGGAGGCGGCTGGGGTGCTGAAATGAATCCCGTGCTCGGCATTGGCGTGCGCGGTCTCCGGTAGATCAAGCTGGGCGAGGGGAATTTTGCGGCCCATGGTTCCGGCGCCGTTGTCGAAGGCCCACAGGGCCTCTCCAACAATCGCATAGTTGTGTATCTGCTCTACATGCTGATCGCGGAAGACGAGCAGGGTGGGCGGCTGATCGGGCACGCGGGCCTCGGTTGAGGGTGGCGCCGTTTGGGATTGTGTGGAATGAAGCTGGTCAGAGAGGCGAGCAATCTCGCGGCGCAATTCAGTAACGTCGGGCGAGGCGGGTTGCGGAACCACCACGACGGGCGGTGCGGACGGTTGATTCTGAAATTGTGTTTGATTGGATTCGTAGTCGCCATCGAAGAGCGGATCTCCGATATAGGGATAGCCATAGGAGGGCACAAAGATGACGCCGTTGCGCCGTCCAAAGCGTCCGCCGTGGAAGCTACGGCCATCAAAGCGATGATTGCCGAACTGATTGAAGCCACGCCCATTGAAGCTGCGATTGAGGTATGGGCCAGCTACCCGCGCGGCGTCGGAGCCGGTGTCATGAGAACGCGGCGCGGGGCGGATTTGCCCCAGTGCGACGGAGATGGGCAGCAGCGTGACCGTAATTAGGATGGCAGCAAAGCGTCTCATAGGTGTTCCTGGATATTAGATGTTAGCAGCGAGTCGGGAGTATCAATCATGGCAATCTTGGTCGCGGTCTGAGTACTTGCATCCAACCAGTGTGCGCGAACTATTAGAGGAACCCCAAGAAATCGTTGATGACCCGGTGCAATCGGCAAAGGACGCGGGGCTGCGTTATGTCTCTGACACGCAGCCCGGCATTTTGAGAAATCGCCGAGGCAAGGGCTTCCGCTATATCGGAGTGGATGGCGCGGCGGTGCGAGATGCTGAGACGCTGGCGCGCATCAAGTCGCTGGTGATTCCGCCGGCGTGGGTGGATGTGTGGATTTGCCCCAATCCGCGCGGGCACTTGCAGGCAACCGGACGGGACGCGAGGGGGAGGAAGCAGAGCAAGTACCATCCCCGCTGGCGCGAGGTGCGCGACGAAACCAAATATGAACGCATGATTAGCTTTGGGGCCACACTTCCCACCATCCGCGAAAGAGTGGAGCAGGATTTGGCGATTCCGGGCCTGCCGCGGCAGAAGGTGCTGGCCACCATCGTGCGCCTGATGGAGACCACGTTGATTCGCGTGGGCAATGTGGAGTATGCGCGGGAGAATGGTTCCTATGGACTTACCACGATGCGCGGCCGCCATGTGCAGATCGATGGTTCAACGGTAACCTTCAAGTTTCAGGGCAAGAGCGGCATACGACATACCATCGATATCCATGATCGCCGGATAGCCAGGATCGTACAGCGTTGCCAGGATATTCCCGGCTATGAGTTATTTCAGTATGTGGATGGCGATGGGGAGCACCACACGGTGGATTCGGCGGACGTGAACGACTACTTGCGCGAAATCAGCAACCAGAACTTCACCGCCAAGGACTTCCGAACCTGGGCGGGGACGGTATTGGCCTGCATGGCGCTGGCCGAGCTTGCGGCGTTCGATTCGGACACACAGGCGAAAAAGAACATCGTGCAAGCCATAAAATCTGTCGCAGCGCGGCTGGGGAATACACCTTCGGTGTGCCGGAAGTGCTACGTGCATCCGGCGGTGCTGGAGTGCTATTTGAGTGGTGCGATGGTGGAAATTTTCAGGCAGAGGGTTGAACAGGAAGGGGCGGATCCTGCCCATGCGCTATGGGAAGAGGAAAGTGCGCTGCTGCGTTTGTTACAGCAACGCATTGCGTAAGCGGGAAAAGCGATGAGGGAGTGCCGCCGATGGGCGCCGATGAACGCCGATTCTTGCGAGCGAGTTTTCGCCCATTTCAGATGTTGCTGACGCGCGATATACTCGCGACCATGCGAACCACAGCTAAGTCTTTCTCTTCTCTGCTGCTAATCACCGGCGCTTGCGTCTTTTCTTTTTCCCAATCAGCTCCCTCCCATCCAGCTCCGCAACATCACGCTCCTGGGGCGGCAAGGTGGGTGGTGAAGCCGCAGTGGGTGCAGGCGCATGAGGATTTTCTCGCGAGCGATGCGCTGGAGGGGCGGGGCAGCGCAACCCAGGATGAGTGGATCGCAGCGACCTATGTCGGTTCGCGGTTTGAGAGCTATGGGCTGAAGCCCGCGCCTGGCGCTGCGGGATATGTTCAGGCGGTGGAGTTGGAGAGTCCGCAGTTGGACGGCAAGGCACAGATCACGGTGGGCGGCGCGACGCTTGACGAAGGGACGGATTTCTATCTCTTCCGGTCGTCGGGAGAGAGCGCGAGCGGCAAGCTGCAGACGATTCCATTGGCGGATTTGAAGAGCACGAAGCCGCAGCCGGAATCGGCGGTGCTGGTTACGGGTGATCTGGATATGGCGGCACTGCGCGGAGTCTCCCGGTTAGCGAATGGCGGGGCAAAGCTGGCGATGGTCGAAGATTCGCAGGTGGTGGAGGGGATATTTGCGCAGATAGGCGGGAAGACCAGGGTGCCAGTGCGGGTGAAGGGGAACCCTCCCGGTCCGCTGGGCGGCGGCTTCACCATGGTCGTGCTCAAGCCGGATGCGATCGAGAAGGTGAAAGCGTCGAAGCAGGGCGATGCGGTGGAATTGACTGTGCATACGACACCGGGGTTGGTACGTCATACCTACAATGCGATGGGATGGCTACAGGGGACCGATCCGGCAAGTGGAACAATCTTGCTTACCTCTCACCTGGATCATCTAGGAGTGGGCGTTCCGGTAAATGGCGATGCGATTTACAACGGGGCGGACGATGACGCGGCAGGAACGACCGCGGTGCTGGAGCTGGCGCATGCCATGGCCTCGGGCGCGCGGCTGAAGCGCAACATCCTGTTCGTCTGCTTTGGCAGCGAGGAGCAGGGCGGGATGGGAGCGGACTATTTCCGCGAGCATCCGCCGGTGCCGCTCAAGCAGATAGTTGCCAATCTGGAGTTTGAGATGATCGGCGCGCAAGACCCCAAAATGCCCAAGGACACGCTGCTGCTGACGGGATGGGAGCGCTCGAACCTGGGCCCGACGTTGCGGGCGCATGGAGCGAAGCTGGGGCCCGACCCGTATCCCGAGCAGAATTTTTTTCAGCGCTCGGATAATTATGCGCTGGCGTTAAAGGGCGTGGTGGCGCAGACGGCGGCGGGATGGGGCACTCCCCCTTACTATCACAAGCCGGATGACGATTTGCAGCACCTCAATGTCGGTTTCATGACGACGGCGATCCAGTCTTTGATTCGGCCGATTCGCTGGCTTGCGAACAGCAGTTTCAGGCCGGCGTGGAATCCGGGGGGCGAGCCGAAATGATGCAGTTGTTAGTTGCTAGTTGTTAGTTGTTAGTTGTTGGCGTATTGCTCGTTCAACTTTAGTTTTGTATCGAAAGTTCGTTGTATCCGTCTAAATGCGGTGTTGGCAATTCGCAAATTTTTATTGTTGTTGATCGCGCTGATAACGTCGGACGCAATGGGGTGGGGGCAGAATAGTGCGGCGATGTATCCCGCGCGCGATGCGCAGGGATTTGTGCGCGAAGTGGTTTCAGTGGAATTGCAGGCTGCGGCGCACTCACAGCCCCGCTGGATGTATTTGCTGCACAAGACCAACGCTTCGGGAAGCAAACTGACTCAAATCGTGGAGACACATCAAGGATTGGTGGGACATCTGCTGGAGATCGACGGCCAGCCGCTCGATGCAATCACCGAGCGCAATGAAGCGCACCGGCTGGCGGAGTTGAAGCGCGACCCGCGGCAGTGGAAGCGGAAGCTGGCACGGCAGGAGCGCGATCGCCAGCGAGTGATGAACATTGTGCGGGCGCTTCCGAACGCCTTTGTGTATAGCTTCGCCGGCTTCGAAAGTGGTCCATTTGGCAAGGAAGCGCGGCTGGATTTCAGGCCGAATCCGCACTACTCGCCGGATTCGCTCGACACCTCCATCCTGCAATCGATGTCAGGCGCTTTGCTTATCGCGCGGCAACAGCGGCGTTTGGTGCGGATGCAGGGGGTGCTGGGCGCAAATGTCAGCATCGGGCTGGGCATCATAGGGAAGCTCCAGAAAGGGGGTACGCTGGAGCTGCGGCAATCCCAGATTGCGCCCGGCTCGTGGCAGATCACGAAATTGAGCATTGCGATGACCGGCAGGGCGGTGCTGCGTCATATAGATGTCTCGGTGGATGAATCTGCGACGGAGTTCCAGCCGGTTTCATCTAATTTGACGGTGGGGGAGGCGATTGATTTGCTGCTGTCGCAGCCCCGGCCGCACTGACCAATTTGGTGCACAACGTTTGCTGTGCCGGAGGGTTCTGAATTAAATGGAGAGTTATGCCCAAATATTCGATTGTTGTCCCGTTTCATAATGAGCAGGAGAACCTGACCGTCCTCTATGAGCGATTGCAGGCGGTGATGGAGAGCGTCGGCGACAGCTTCGAGCTGGTATTCGTGGATGATGGATCGAACGACAACACCTATCGTTTGTTGCAAGAGGTGGCGGCGGTGGATTCGCGGGTTGTGGTGGTGCGCTTGCGGCGCAACTTCGGACAGACCGCGGCGCTGGCGGCGGGTTTTGATCATGCTACGGGAGAATTCATCATCGCGATGGATGGCGACTTGCAGCACGATCCCAACGATATTCCGAGCTTCATTGAGAAGCTCGACGAGGGATACGACATCGTGAGCGGATGGCGCAAGCAGCGCATCGATAACTTTCTAATTCGCCGCTTCCCTTCCAAGATTGCCAACCGTGTGATGGCGAAGCTGAGCGGCGTGGACATCCACGACTTCGGCACGACTTTCAAGGCCTATCGCGCAGAGACCATACGCGACGTGCCGCTGTACGGCGAAATGCACCGCTTCATACCGGCGGTGGCGAGCGGCTACGGCGCGAGCATCGTGGAAATCCCAATCAAGAACGTGATGCGCGAGCGGGGAGCGAGCCACTACGGCATCGGGCGCACCTTCCGGGTGATGTTCGATTTGCTGACCATCCGGTTTCTGCTCACGTATCTATCGCGGCCGCTGCATTTTTTTGGGCGCTATGGCGCGCTGAGCATTCTCGGCGGCTCCGTGATCGCCTTTATGCTGTTGTGCGAAAAGCTATTCCTAGGGGTCCCTATTCAGGCAAAGCATGGTCCGCTGATGGTCTTCGCGGCGGTGCTCATCGTGGCCGGGGTCAACCTGCTGGCGTTTGGCTTACTGGCGGAGATGCAGGTACGGCACTACTATGAGCCGTCGAAGCGCTCGCCGTATACGGTGAGCCGAGTGATCAAGAACGCGCCTGAGAGTGAAGAGCACGTCGCCGATTAGCGCTTAATTTAGGCCCAGTGGACCGGGTTTGCCGCGAGGCATGGCAAACGGATAAACTTGTTGGTTTGCGCGCTGTGGAAAAAAGGCGCGTCTTCTCAAGCACAATGTAAAGCTAAGGCGGACCCTCGAAATGCCATCCACCACCCTGCGTCAACCCATGAAATTGAAGCTTGCCAAGCGCATGTCGCGGCTGGGCACGGAGACTGCATTTGAAGTGCTGGTGCGGGCGCGCGCGCTCGAAGCCAAGGGGCACGACGTCATTCATCTGGAAATCGGCGAGCCTGACATGGATACGCCGCGCAATGTGATTGATGCCGGCGTTCATGCGCTCAATCATCATTTCACGCATTATGGGCCCTCATCGGGGCTGCCGCTGCTGCGCGAGGCGATTGCGGAAGAGGTGGGGCGGACGCGCGGAGTGCAGGTATGGCCGGAAGAAGTAGTGGTGGTCCCCGGGGGCAAGCCGATCATCTTTTTCGTGATCCAGGCGCTGGTGGATGAGGGAGATGAAGTAATTTACCCGAACCCCGGCTTTCCCATCTATGAATCGATGATCGAGTTTATGGGTGCAAAGGCGGTGCCGGTGCAGTTGCGCGAGGAGCGCGCCTTTCGCCTGGACGTGAATGAGATCAAAGACAAGATCACTGACAAGACGAAGCTGATTATCGTGAATTCTCCGCAGAACCCGACCGGGGGAATGATGGAGCGGCAGGATGTAGTGGATCTGGCGGCGGCGATTGGCGATCGCGAGATCATGGTGCTTACCGACGAGATTTATTCGCGCCTGATCTTTGAGGGGCAGCACCATTCGATCCTGAGCATTCCGGGGATGCGCGACCGCGTGATCCTGCTGGATGGATTCTCGAAGACCTATGCCATGACCGGATGGCGACTGGGCTACGGCGTGATGCGCGCCGACCTTGCTGTAAATATCGCGCGCCTGATGACCAACTCGAATTCGTGCACGGCGAGCTTCACGCAGATGGCGGGAGTGGAGGCGCTGCGCGGCCCGCAGAGATCGGTGGAGGAGATGACCGCGGAGTTTCAACGCCGCCGCGACGTGATGGTGGATGGCCTCAACCGCATCAAGGGCTTCCACTGCCTGAAGCCCAAGGGCGCGTTCTACGTCTTCCCCAGCATCAAGGGAACCGGATGGGAATCGAAGAAGCTGGCGGATGCGCTGCTCGAGCAGGCTGGTGTAGCAGGACTTTCGGGAACGTCATTCGGCAAATTCGGCGAGGGCTATCTGCGCTTTTCGGTGGCGAACTCGGTTGAAAATATCGAGCGCGCGATCGAACGGATTGACGAGTGGGCGAAGAAGAACATCACGGGTGAGCCGCGGCATGATTACGAAATATGATTGGGCGGGTCGCTTGGTTCCCTGACGGGAGCCTTCAGGCCTGGAATTCTTCTTCACTTGACGTGGAAGCTGCGCAGCATCTGCTCGAAGGTGGGGCGCAGTGACCCGAAACTTGTTTCCGGTGCGATGAATACCAGGTAAGATATGTTGCCGTCGGAGCGCTGCACGGTTACCAGCCAATCGCGCTCTTTCTGCCCTTGCAGAGGAGACTTGCTGGTGAAGTCGATTGACTTGCCCGCGGCGTTGTTTACGCGGATATTTTCTTCGCTCCCGCTCTGCCGCATCTCCGGATTGCCCTGCCGCAGTTGGTCCATCAATTGATGGGTGCCATCATCGAGCGAGTTCGAGCTATTGCCGCGCTGCTCGGTCTCAAAGATGGAGATGATGACGCCGTAAGCCACTTCGCTCTGTCCGCGTGAGTTCTGGATGATGCCGCCCTGAGGGGCGATGGTTACATCGGACTGCGGATCGCCAAAGATCTGCCAGTTGGAAGGGTAGTCAACGGAATACATGTTGTGCTGGAAGGTCTGAAAGCTTCCGCTGGGCTCGATGCCGCTGGGTGCCGCGCCGCTCTGGATCTGCTGTGCATGGGGCGCTCCGCTGCCGGGGTGCTGCATGGAGCCGACCAGTTGCTTTATATGCAGAAACTCCGGCCCATCAGGTTTGAAGCGCTTCGGGGGCAGCGTTGCAAGCTCTTTCTGCACTGCGGCTTCGCGATTGCCGGGGTTGGGGTGGTCGCTCAGGAATTGCGGAGTGCCTTGACCACCCTGCTCCTCCAGCTTGGAGAAGAAGTCGGCAAGACCTTGCGGATTGTAGCCCGCGTCGTACATGATGTCCGTCCCGAGCAGGTCGGCCTCGGACTCGGATTGGCGGGAATTCTTGAGGAAGTAGGAACCGAGGCCAAACTGTGCGCCTAGTTCGGCGAGGGAGGCCAATCCGCCGCGCCCCCCCAGGATCGCGCCTAAAATTCCGAGCCCGACTGAGTACTTCTGCTGCTTGGTGTAAGCGCGGGTAGCATGGCGCTGCACGACGTGTGAGATTTCATGCGCCATCACTCCGGCGAGTTCGTCTTCGTGGTCCGCCTCCATGATGGCGCCGATGTTCACGAACATGGGGCCGCCAGGCAGCGCAAACGCGTTCACAACTTTGGTATTAACGACGTGGAACTGATAGGGCCATTTATAGCCGGGCGCGACCGCGGTCAATTGCTCGCCGAGATGTCGGACATACACCGTAATTTCGTTGTTGTCGGGCAGCATCGGCTCTTTCTGCTCGGTCTGCTGGGCGGCCTGCCGGCCAAGCTGAATTTCCTGCTCGATGGAGATGCTGTCGGGGCCGCTGGTGGGCTGGAAGCGCGCGAGGGCAGCGGGAGGGACGGCGATCAGCATGGCCAGCGCAAGCGCAACCGATTTTAGGAATTTTGATTCTGCCAGTCTCATGCCAACGTTCTCCCACGTCAGAGTAGTTCGATGCATCTCCGGAGGTTGCGGTTCCCTTTTCAGAAGCGGCGGTTTCGCGGCTGCGGGCGGGCATAGTCGTCCATCTGCCCCGTCCACTGCAGGAAGCGCGACAACTCAGCGCGCTCGCGAAACAGGAAGCCGGCGAATTCGATGAAACCGATGTCCTGCATCTTCACTCCGCTGTAGGTCTCGATGCGCCAGCGCAGATAAGGGGAACGCCACGGCGCCAGATGATGTCCCCGCGTCGCCGTCCACAT
Source organism: Acidobacteriaceae bacterium (assembly GCA_039934875.1). Taxonomy (GTDB): domain Bacteria; phylum Acidobacteriota; class Terriglobia; order Terriglobales; family Acidobacteriaceae; genus JBDTLH01. Next base: position 9,111 of record JBDTLH010000038.1, read on the forward strand.
AAACCTGAGTACTTTACGCATAGAGTTAGTGTAACCGCGGGCGTGGGAGGGGAGCGCACCGGCGGCCGACCCGTTTGTTACCATCACAAGAGCATCATGGAGTTTCTTACCCCAGAAGAGCTGCACCAGCAGGCCGAGGAACACTACTATTCCGCGCTTGACCTACTTGCGGATGACAAGCAGGAGGACGCGATTGTGGAGTTCAAAGAGGCCCTCGAACTCGATCCGAATTTTTTGGATGCGATGCACGGGCTAACGCGCGCGCTGCAGGATGCGGACCGCGTCGATGAGGCGATTGCGATCGCCAGACGCCTTGCGGAGCTTGATCCGAACGACATTCTGGCGCACACCAGCCTTTCAATCCTTTATCAAAAGAAGGGACTGGTGCCGGAAGCCGAGGCGGAGGGCAACAAGGCACGAGTGCTGGGATGGAAGCAGCAGTTGCTCGATCAGAAGGAAAAGAAAGATCGCTGATGGAGAAGACCTCAGCGGCTAAAGCAGAAGGGCCTTTGGCGACCTCTCTTTCGACCGAAGCCGGGGGTCTGTCCTTGGCCGGAGGTTCGCCTCTGCTTGCGCTTTTCCATCGGCTTCATGCGGCTTATGGGCCGCAATCCTGGTGGCCGGCTGAAACTGCTTTCGAGATGATCGCCGGCGCGTACCTCACGCAGAACACAAATTGGCGCAATGTTGAACTGGCGCTCGCCAACCTGAACGCCGCGGGACGGCTTAGCGTGGAAGGGATCCGCTCGCTGCCCATTCAAGAATTGGAGCAGTTGGTGCGTCCCTCGGGATTTTTTCGCCAGAAGGCACTGCGCTTGAAAGCGTTTGTAGGGTTTTTAGAAGCTGCATTCCACGGCGATCTAGGAGCTCTGCTGGCGCTGCCGACTGCGACTCTTCGTGAGCACCTGTTGGCGTTGCCCGGCGTAGGGCGCGAGACTGCCGACAGCATTCTGCTCTATGCGGCGCAACGTCCAGTGTTCGTGATTGACCTTTACACGCGCCGTTTGCTGCTCGCCGAGGGAATATTTCCAGATGCCCTAACGGTTGGTTATGATGAACTGCGCGAGCGGGTGGAGTCTTCTTCCTCACTGGCGTTTCCAGATGAAGCGGAGCGTACTCGTATGTTCAATGAGTTTCACGCGTTGATCGTGGTCGGCGGAAAGGTGAGTCGCCGGTCGCCAGCTCCCAGTTGCCGGTAATCTGACTGGTCGCTGGTGGCGGGTAGCTGTTGCTCGCACTACACTAAACTTGACACTGCATGGTCGATATCCACTCCCATATCCTGCCCGGTGTTGATGATGGCGCTAAGTCATGGGAGACGGCGGTCGAGATGGTGCGGCTGGCGTACGCCGACGGCACGCGGCACATGGCGGCGACGCCCCATGCGAACGACAATTACGGCTATGATCGCGGGTCCGCAGAGGAGATGCTGGCCGAGTTGAAGAAGCGGTGCGAGGTCGCGATGGAGTTCTCCCTGGGGTGCGATCTTCATTTCTCCATCGAAAATGTTGAGGCGGCGCTGGCGCACCCGGAGCAATATTGCATCGGCGGCAGTGAATACATGCTGGTCGAGTTCAGCGATTTCGCAATCAGCCGTTTTGTGGGAGACGCGCTGCTGCGCTTGCTTCGAGGAGGCACGGTCCCAATCATTACCCATCCTGAAAGAAACCCGATCCTGCAGCAACAGCCGGAAGACATTGTCGGGTTTGCGGAGTGCGGCTGCCTGATTCAGGTGACCGCAAATTCCCTGACCGGCTTTTGGGGAGAGCGTGCCCGCAAGACGGCGGCTTGGCTGCTCGACCGCGAGTGCGTTCATGTCATTGCCAGTGATGCCCATGATTTGGATCGCCGACCGCCCATTTTGTCTAAAGCTCGCGATTGGCTTACGAGACGCTACTCCGCTGCGTTGTCGCAAGCGCTGTGCCATGACAATCCGAATGCGATCGTAAGCGGGCAGACGCTCTTCTATCTACCCGAGGTCCGGCGCTAGCGAAACTCTGAACAAGGTGCGTCTGGAGGGTTGGCGTCCTCGCCGACCATTCGCGTGCAACGCGAACCGGACTAAAGATCAGTGCCTGCCGCGCAGGCAGGTCGGCGAGGACGCCGACCTCCACTTAATCAGACTTTCCCTAGCGCGGGACGCTGGGAGCTTGTCATTGCGCGCCAGAACTTTCACGAAATTCTAATCGCCTTGAAAGCTTTTCACGGCAGTTTCCAACATGCGATCGATGATTTCTGAAACGCAAACCATATCGGGTAGCATCTGGCTTATCTCCACGGAGAGGAGATGAGTTTGCACACAGAGGGCGATCGTTTTGCGCAGCATGCGCGTCTCTCTCGCCATCATGTCCACGGTATAACCCTGCCGGCGGCGCAGCTTTCCGTGCTCGACGGCCGCTTTGGCTACGTCGAGATCCACTTCTTCGTTCGCCGGATCGGGAGAGGTTGAAATCCTGACGATCTCGTCAATGATCTTGGGCACATGGTCCACTAATCCGTCGCGGCTGAGGCGCTTGCAAGCGAGCTCCGCATCCGCTCCTACGGTTCGCACCCAGTCGTCGATAATCTTCTCTTTGTTCTCCTCGATTACATAGGGAACACGCTTCGGCTTGATGTGGCTGGCAAGCGACCGCCCCTTGAGCCGCGAACGCAAGGTCTCGACCAGTTGCTCGGGATGGGCAGGCTTTACCACGTAGTCGTCCACTTGACTGCGGATCGCGGCCAGCGCGGTTTCAAACGCAGGATACCCGGTAAGAATCACGGTCGCCACCGTCGGCTGGCTGCGGCGCATCGCGCTCACCACGGTGAATCCATCCCCCGGCTGGCCAATGTTGAGATCGGTCAGCAGAAGGTCAAAGCTCTTCGATGAGATCTCCTGCAGCGCCTCTTTCACGGTCGCGGAGACGGTCACTTGAAAGCCGTATCTCTCCAGAATAAGCGGCAGGGTCATGCGGATGGAGGCCTCATCATCCACAAAAAGCAGACGCGTCGTCCCTTCTTCATCTTCCATTCTGCTTGCGGAAACCTGGCCTTTCGTGAGTTGTCTCCTACAGTGTATGGGATGCGCGAAATCGGTTTCCGTGCTAATGAGGGTTAGGGCAATTTCCAGAATTTGCGAATGTCAATCGGTGCAACAATCAGGATAGACCATAACAGCGCAGCGTGGGGTTGGGTTCCGCAGGCTGTACGTGCAGGTTCGGCTGGCCCGCGCGGCATTGGTTTGGGCCCCGAGGTGAGGATGGTACAGAAAACAAGTGTCTCGGCTGAGAGGAAAAGTAAAGTGGTTCAACAATGCAAAGGGCTATGGGTTCCTGGGTCGCGATGATGGGGGCGCAGACGTCTTTGTGCATTACAGTGCCATCAAGAGCGAAGGCTACAAAAGCCTGCAGGAGGGCGAGGAGGTCGAGTTTGAGATTGAAAATGGCGGCAAGGGCCCCCAGGCGGAGAACGTAATCAAGGTCGCGGCATGACCACGTTCTGAGGCCCACGGTTACAATCGGTTGGTGGACAACAAACAGATCGCGTCCATATTCTATGAGACCGCCGACCTGCTGGAGATTGCGGGCGAAGATTCGTTTCGCATCCGCTCTTACCGCCGCGCCGCCGAAGCAGTCGAGGCATGGCACCAGCCGCTGGGGTCGCTGCGCCACGATGAGAAGGCGATTCTTGCCATACCCGGCATCGGCAAAGGCATGCTGGCCAACCTGCGCGACATCTTCAACCGCGGCGAGATGTCACTGCATCGCGAGCTGCTCAAACGCTTCCAGCCGTCCATGCTCGAACTGCTTAAGATCCCTGGACTCGGCCCCAAGACCATCGCACTGATATGGGACGCCTTTCAAGTAGGCGACCTCGCCGGAGTTGAACAACTGGCGCGCGCGGGCAAGCTGCAAGCGCTGCCCCGCCTCAGCGCCAAGAGCGAGCAGAAGATCCTCAAGGGCATCGCGGATTATCACCAGATCAGCGGACGATTTCTACTGGACACCGCCGAGCGCTTGGCGGAGCAACTCATCTCCCGTCTCGCCGCACTGCCCGGCGTCGCAAAAACTACTCCCGCGGGTTCGCTGCGGCGCGGTCGCGAGACGGTCGGCGATCTCGATCTGCTGGTCACCGGCGCATGTTGCACTGATAATGACAGCGCCCAGCTCTCCGCAGTCATCGAATCGGTCGTCACCTTCCCCGGCATCACTGAAGTTCTCGCCAAAGGAGAGAACAAGGTGAGCCTCAAGTTGCGCGGCGGAATGCAGGTGGACGTGCGCCTGCTGCCGCCTGAATCCTACGGCGCGGCGATGCAATACTTCACCGGATCGAAGATGCACAACGTCAGCTTGCGGCAACGCGCGCTCAAGCTCGGCTACACGCTCAATGAGTATGGCCTCGCGCGGGTGGACGATGCGACGGTAATTGCCTCTGCGACGGAAGAGGAGATCTATCGCGCGTTGGGGCTCGACTGGATTCCGCCGGAGTTGCGGGAGAATTGCGGAGAGATCGAGGCCGCCGCAAAGCATCAGCTTCCCGTGCTGGTCACGGAAGATGACCTTCGCGGCGACGTGCATGCGCACACCACGGAAACCGACGGCAGAAATTCCATCCTGGAGATGGCGGAAGCGGCGCGCGCCAAGCGATACGAGTACTGCGCGATCACCGACCACTCCAAGAACCTGGCGATGACCAACGGCATGGACGACCAGCGCGCGTTGGCTCATATCAAGCGCATCCGCGAGGTGGACCGTGAGATCGACGGAATTCGCATTCTGGCGGGTATCGAGTGCGACATACTGGCAGATGGTTCGCTCGATCTCTCTGACGGCGTGCTGGATGAGATGGACATTGTAGTCGGCAGCGTCCACTCTTATTTCAATCAGCCGCCGGAGCAGATGAGCGAGCGCATGCTGCGGGCTATTGAGAGCGGCAAGCTGCATGTTCTGGGGCATCCCTTCGGCAGGATGCTGCTGCGCCGCGACGGCTACAGCTTCAACCTGCACGCGATCTGTGAAGCCGCGCGCAAGCACAATGTCGCGCTGGAGCACAATGCAAATCCCCATCGCCTCGATTTATCGGATGTAAATCTGCGGATTGCGAAGTCGCTGGGAGTGAAGATCGTCATCAATACCGACGCGCACTCGACCTCCGATTACGACAAGATGAAATACGGGATCCTGCAACTGCGCCGCGCATGGCTGACGAAGGGAGACGTGCTGAATACGTTGCCGCTGGACGATTTCTTGCAAGCGATTAAGAAGCCGAAGGGCCACAGCGGACCCCGCCAGTGAGCGTGATTAAGCCTGCAAGAGGCGCTAACCTTGCACTCCACAGCCCGCTTCGGAGCCTGAAACTCGAAACTCTCTTTGCTCAGCTTCCCGCCGGAGCATGCAACACGATAGGCTTCTGGTCGTAGAAGGTTATGGTGATCGCAAAGTCCTTGCGGTCCTTCCAAACCGCGGGGGAGACGCCGAAAGAGAACATGGCGAGTCCGGTAATCTCCTGGCCGGGATTGAGTTTGGTCTCCGCCAGGAGAGGGTCGAGTTTGAAGTCGGCAAGTTGTTTGTAGTAGGAGAAGAACTGCTCCTGATCGGTGCGGGCAGCCTGGGTGGTGGTGAGGTCTCCCTGCTTTGCGGTGGAAAGGGTCGCGTCAATGGACTTGATGTAGAGCGGCTTGGTTTGGCTCACGTCTTTGAGGTTGACGTGGGCCATCACCAGCAGTTGATCGTATTTTTCGGGATCGGCGATGGTGCCTCCGAGGTCGATCACGCGCGCGCTTTCCGTGTGGATAGGATATGTTTTGAAAGCCTCAATCTTGCCCTGGCTGATCATGCCCGGGCGCTCGCGATAGCTGTACAAGCTGATACCCGCCAGCAAAATGACGAAAGCAACGAGCACGGGCACAAGGGGCGGCAACTGCCAGCGGGCGCGGTCGAATTCTTCTCCCATGGAAACGTGCGTTCCGTCGTAGTCCTTATTTTTCTCGGGCTTGGTTGTGACGGGTTCGTCAGCCATGGAGGACCTCTCGTGAGGTTGAGATGCGCAAAGTGAGTTGCCGGTTTCTAGTCGCGGAGTGTTATACGAATGCGCTGAGTGTTAGAGTCCTACTTTGAAAGAATTACGTACAGTGCAAAAATGACTTGGCAGAACCGGCTAGTTTCTCCGGCGTTGAAGGAAGCAGCAACTATTTGCGATTTATTTTTTGTAGCTCTTCAGTGTTAAGGTCAACCGGGTTAGCGCTCGTAAGTCACTGCCCTACAATGCTTTCAGATACTACGTAGAATTCGACTGCGGAATTTAGCGCCAGGCTGAGACTTAGGAAGTAAAATTGCTGAGTACCCTGTGTGCGCTGCTGCTCATCTATACGTTTGTTAGCTGATTAGATTTATAGGCAATTCATTTCCCATTGAATTTGAGTAGAGATTGGGTAACCAGAACGCCACCATGTGGCTCCAGAACAGGACCAACACATGCGATCTCTAAAAGTTATAGCATTATTAATTTTGATCATAGGATTCGCGCTGTTCACGCGCAACAATGCGCACGCGATTGGACGAAGAGCGCATCCGATACTGGCGCGCTTTCAGGTACTACAGAGGCCGGGCGCGGCTTCAGGGTTGCAGATTCTGGCGCCGCGGTCCGGGCAGAAGATTTCCAATAATGCAGTCACGATCCGGTGGGCGCTACGTGGGGACATGTCGGTGCAAAGCGTGCCCACCTTCCAGTTGCGCCTGGATGCCGATAGCGCCGTCAGAAGCGTGGACACAAGTTATCAGTTCACCGGCTTAGCACTGGGCGCGCATACGGTCAGAATCGATCTGCTGGATGCGAACAGCAATCCGGTGCCCAATACCTTCAACGAAGTGCGGTTCACCATAGTCCAACCCGGAACAACCCGTCCGGGAGACGCGCCGCCTTTGTCTGAGGCGAGCACCATGCCGGAGCCGGGCTATAATTCGCTCTCCCTGATGGGCATTATTGGATTTGGAGTGCTGGTGGGAGGCGCCCTGAGTTTGTACCGTACGCGGGCGGTGAAATCGCAGAAGCCGGACAACGAAGCTTAGTTCCCCTCCCCCGAACAAAGGGCCTGCCGGAGACGGTGGGCCCTGCTATTTGGGGGCAACGACAATCACAATGACTATTTCGGGTTCCAGCGGAGGATCGGCTTACGGGCTGCGCCGACTTCGTCCATGCGTCCGACGCGAGTATCATGCGGGGCATCGAGAACGTACTGCGGGTCCTCCTCGACTTCGGCGGCGATGGAACGCATGGCATCAATGAAGAGGTCAAGCTCTTCTTTCGATTCGCTCTCCGTGGGCTCGATCATAAGCGCGCCCGGGACGATCAGCGGAAACGAAGTGGTATAGGGGTGAAAGCCGTAGTCGATCAGGCGCTTGGCGATGTCTCCGGTCTTGACGCCTTTTTGCGTCTGCAGGCGATCGGAGAAGATGACCTCGTGCATGCTGGGCGTTTTATAAGGGAGGTCGTACACATCCTGTAATTTTGCGCGGATGTAGTTGGCGTTAAGCACAGCGTCTTCAGTGGTCTGCTTGAGGCCGTCTGGACCGTTGGCGAGAATGTAGGCGAGGGCGCGAACGAACATGCCGTAGTTGCCGTACCACATACGAACGCGTCCGATGGATTGGGGACGATCGTAATCGAAGTGGAGCTTGCCATCCTTTGAGACCAGCACGGGGGTGGGCAGGAAGGGCTCGAAGTGTTTTTTGCAGGCCACCGGGCCGGAGCCGGGTCCCCCTCCGCCATGCGGGGTGGAGAAGGTCTTGTGCAGGTTGAGGTGCATCAGGTCCACGCCGAAGTCGCCGGGACGGGTCTTCCCTACCAGCGCGTTCATGTTCGCGCCGTCCATATAAAGCTGCGCACCTTTGGCGTGGAGCACGTCGGCGACCTTGTGGATATGCTGGTCGAAGACGCCGAGGGTATTGGGATTGGTCAGCATCAGCGCAGCGACGTCCTCGGTGACCTGGCGCTCCAGGCCTGCGATATCCACCATACCGGTGACAGGGTCGGACTTAATGTTCTCGACCTCGTATCCGCAGATGGCGGCGGTGGCGGGATTGGTACCATGGGCGGAATCCGGAATGAGGATCTTTTTGCGCGCCTCGCCCTTCGCATCCAGGTAGGCGCGGATGAGCAACAGCCCGGTCATCTCTCCATGGGCGCCCGCGGCCGGTTGCAGCGTGATGGTGTCCATGCCGGTGATCTCGATCAGGCACTGCGCGACATCGTACATCACCTGCATCACACCTTGGGAGAGCGATTCGGGCTGATAGGGATGCGCGCCGCCGATGCCCTCAAGCCGGGACACAAACTCGTTGACGCGCGCGTTGTATTTCATGGTGCAGGAACCCAGCGGGTACATCCCAAGATCGATGGCGTAGTTCCAGGTGGAGAGCCGCGTAAAGTGGCGGATGATCTCGATCTCGCTGACCTCCGGCATGTGGCCCAGGTCCTCGCGCGCGGAGTCGCCAAGCACGGATTTCACGTCCACTTCGGGAACATCGAGCGGCGGCATCTTATACGCCTTCTTGCCGGGCGACGACTTCTCGAAGATGAGCCCTTCGTTCTGGGTGATGTGGCGGGAGACTTTCTTGATCCGGTTCTGCATTACTTCTGTCCAACCAATTCTTTGTCGCGATTGTGCGCGGACGCCCCGCCGGCGTTCAAGGTTGCGGCGGCAGCGTCGATTTCCGCGCGGGTGTTCATCTCGGTCACGCACCAGAGAGCAGCGTTGCCGAGTTCGGGATACCAGCGCTTAAGCGGCAGTCCGCCCATGATCTTCTTTTCGAGAAGCCGGCGATTGATGTCGTGCGGATCATCGTCGGTTTGAAGAACGAATTCATTGAAGCGCGGCGTCCTGGTTCCGGCAAAAAGCACCTCCCCCGCTTTGCCGAACTCGGCGGCGGCATACGCGGCCTTCGCCAGATTCTGGTAGGCGAGGTCCTTCAAGCCCTCGCGCCCATAGACCATCAGATAAACGGTGCACATCAGCGCAATGAGCGCCTGATTGGTGCAGATATTGGAGGTCGCCTTCTCGCGGCGAATGTGCTGCTCGCGGGTAGCGAGGGTGAGAACGAACCCGCGTTTGCCATTCGTGTCTGTGGTCTCTCCGACCAGGCGGCCGGGCATTTGGCGCACGAATTTTTCTTTGGTTGCGAGCACGCCGCAGTACGGTCCTCCGTAGCTGAGCGCAACCCCGTAAGACTGGCACTCCATGGAGACGATGTCGGCGGCGCTGGGCGGCTTGACTGCGCCCAGAGAGATGGCTTCCGCAATGGAGACGATCAGCAGCGCGCCTTTCTTGTGCACCATCTCGGCGATGGCGTCCACGTCTTCGATGCAACCGAAGAAATTAGGAGATTGAATAACCACCGACGCCGTTTTGTCGGTCAGCGCAGCCTCAAGGCTCTTGAGGTCCACGCGGCCCGAGGCGAGTTCGAAATCTACTTCATGGGCCACCAGCCCCTGATGCTGTCCATAGGTGCGGACCACCTCGCGGTACTCAGGATGCACGCTGCGGGCGATGATGGTCTCGTCGCGTCCGGTGAGGCGCACCGACATCATGATCGCCTCGGCGGCGCCGGTCGAGCCATCGTACATGGAGGCATTAGCGATCTCCTGCCCGGTGAGTTCGCAGATCATAGTCTGGAACTCGAAGATGGCTTGCAACGTGCCCTGCGCGATCTCCGCCTGATAGGGCGTATAGGAGGTGAGGAACTCGCCGCGTTGTACCAAGGCATCGATGATAACCGGACGATAGTGCTGGTAAGCACCCGCGCCCAGGAAGCTGGCGTAACCGGCGGCGTTGCGCGCCGCGTAATCGCGAAACTGATCCACAATCTCGGACTCCGCCATCTGCCGCGGCACATCGAGCATGCGCGAGAGGCGGTATTCGCCAGGCACGCAGGCGAAGAGGTCATCGATCGAGGAGACGCCGATCTCGGCGAGCATCTGCTCGCGATCGGAGGGAGATTTCGGTAAATATCGCATGGTTTAGGTGCTAGGTACTGGTGTTAGTAGCTATAGCTGGTAGCGGGTGACTGGCAGCCTGCTTTCAGCGGGTGCCTTCTTCTTTGATAAATTCTTCGTAGGCGGCTGCATCCATCAGCGAACTGACGGCGAAGGCGTCTGAGATTTCGACTTTAATCATCCACGCGTTATTCGCATCGGCGTTGATCTTCTCGGGCGAGGACGACAGCTCCTCATTAATCGCCGTGACCTTGCCGGAGATGGGAGAGAAGATATCGGAGACCGCCTTCACCGACTCGACTGTTCCAAATGTCTGATGCGCCTTCACCTCTGTCCCGACCTTCGGCAGCTCCACATAGACAATATCGCCCAGCGAATGTTGCGCGTGGTCGGTGATGCCGATGGTTCCCGTGCTGCCCTCGATCTTGATCCACTCGTGCTCTTTGGTGAAGCGGTAATCGCTAGGATAACTTGCCATCTCTTGCCTCTCTGTTTTCAATCAGACTTGCATCGCGTTTACATCAAATTTAACTCTGTGCCGCCGCTGGCGCCGTCTTCCTGGGGCGCCTGTAAAACGGAGTGGACACTACTTGCGCCTTCACCTTGTTGCCGCGAATCTCTGCCCATACCGGAGTGCCGATCTCGCTCAAATCGGGCGGTACATACGCAAGCGCGATGTTCTTCTTGAGAAACGGCGCGGGCGATCCGCTGGTTACATAGCCGATCTCGGCGCCCTGCTCGTTAAACAGCTTGTAGCCATCCCGTGCGATGCCGCGCTCGACCATCTCCAGGCCAACCAGGATTCGCGACAGCCCTTTTTCTTTGGCGGCGGCCAAAGCATCACGGCCCACAAAATCGCCTTTATCGAGCTTGGCATAGCGGCCCAGGTCGGCCTCCCACACGTTGATGGTGTCGGAGATCTCATGGCCATAGAGCGCCATCTTGGATTCAAGGCGCAGTGTGTTGCGCGCGCCCAACCCGCAAGGGACAATGCCGAACTCCTTGCCCGCCGCGAATACCTCGTCCCAGACGCGCTCGCTGGTCGCAACATCCGACGGCACGTATATCTCGAATCCATCCTCGCCGGTGTAGCCGGTGCGCGCGATCATCGTGTTCGGCAATCCACAGACAGAGCCGTACTTGAACCAGTAATTCTTGATCGGCGCAAGATCGACGTCGGTGAGCTTCTGCACCGTCTCCTGCGCCTTCGGCCCCTGAATGGCGATTTGGGCGTAGTAGTCACCGACATCGGTGGTGTGGCAGGTGAAGCGGGAGACGTTTTTCTTCACCCAACCGTAATCTTTCTCGCGGGTGCCGGCGTTGATCACCAGCAGATAGTCGTGATCGCTCAATTTGTGGACGATCACATCATCCACGAACGTGCCCTCGGGATAGAGCAGCGCGGAATAGTGCGCCTGGCCTTCCTGCAATTTCGAGGCGTCATTCATGCTGATGTGCTGCACGGCTTCGAGCGCCTGCTTGCCGCGGATGAGAATGTCCCCCATGTGGGAGACATCGAATACGCCGACGCCGGTGCGCACCGCGACGTGTTCGGCGATCAGGCCGGAGTATTCGACGGGCATGTCCCACCCGCCGAAATCAACCATCTTCGCCCCGAGGCTGCGGTGCTTGGCATTCAGCGCCGTCATACGGAGCGCAGGCGTTTGCGAGGACAAGGTCAGGTTCCTTCTAGAAGTGAGTTGTGGTCAGCGGCGCGATTTAAAGGCCAACTAGTAACGGTAACATCCGGTTAAATCGCGGGTCAAACCAACTCGCGGAGAGGTAGTGTCCTTATTAGCGTGCGCCGTCTGGTTAGTCATGGTGGAAATAGAAGAGGTTCCCGTCCAGATCTCTCACCGTGAACTGCCGTAATCCCCAGGGCTTTTTTTCCAGAGGGTCCACGATGTTCGCACCTATCGATTTGAGTTCCCGGTACGATGCATCGATATCTTCAGCGAACACCCAGTGGACGGCAGGTTCGAACGGCGGCTCCTTCTTGCGGAAAAATATTGCCACATTGCCGCGTGACACGGCCCCCATCTCTTTGCCTGGGTAGAGCCATCCGATCTCAAAGCCGAGTGCATCTCTGTAATACTGCTGTGCGCGTTCGACATCAGCGACCGGCAACTCCGGTACTGGCTGGCCAATCGGGTTGAATTTCACTTTCGCGCCCACAGTGTTCTCCTTGCATGCAACAAGACCGCCCACGCGTCAAATTAGGACACTACCCCGCAAAAAGTGGCCTGGAGGAACAAGTTACTTCGCAGCCGGACTGGCGTTAAGAGCGTTCAACAGGTCTTCCCGGGTAAGCCCCGCCCTCTGCCAGAAATACCAGCACTGCGGAGGGCCCGCCAACTTGCCCAGCATGATGTATATCGACGCTGTGGGCTGGTTGACGCCACGCTCCCAGCGGGATACCGCCATGGGAGAGACGTTTAGCAAGCGCGCGAGCCCCGCCTGGCCGATTCCCAGCGATTCGCGAACTTGTCCAATAGCAATGGTCCAGTCTGGACGTGCGGGCTTGGCTGCGGATCTCATAGAATCGAACGCGGTCAAATTCTATCACGCTCCCGAAACCGGGTTGCTGACGCGAATCGCGAGCTCCCTAAGCTGTGCTTCACTGACTGGAGTGGGCGCGTCCATCATCAAATCCACCGCCCGTGCGGTCTTGGGAAATGGTATAACTTCCCGCAAACTCGGAGCGCCCGCCAATATCATTACGATGCGATCCAGCCCAAGGGCAATGCCCCCGTGCGGCGGAGTGCCGTATTCGAGCGCCTCCAGAAAGAACCCAAAACGCGAGTGCGCCTCTTCGTCGGACATGCCCAGAGCGCGAAAGATCTGCGCCTGTACATCCTGCCGGTGGATGCGGATAGAACCCGAGCCGAGTTCGGTGCCGTTGAGCACGATATCGTAGGCGAGCGCGCGCACCGCGCCGGGATCGCTGGTCAGCCGCCCGGCCTTGAGATCGTCTTCGTGCGGTGAGGTGAAAGGATGGTGCGCCGCATTCCATTGATGTTCCTCTTCGTCATACTCAAACATGGGAAAATCGGTGACCCAGAGGAAATGATAGTCGGCGGCGCTTCCGGTCCGGTCAAAAGCGTGATGCCGCGCCGCATATTTGCGGGCAAGCGCGAGCCGCAGGTCTCCGGCGGCCTGGTACACGGCGTATTCGCGCTGCAACCGCACCCCCGGGATGAGCCGGCCCAGGTCCTCATCGGGGCCAGGAGCGGCGAGCAGAAGGATCAGGTCTCCTTCCTGCGCTTCGCTGGCGATGCGGATAGTTTGCGCGGCGTCGGGGAAGGATTTGTCCAGGCGCTTGAAGTCGTCGATCAGCTTCACCGCTTTCGCCGCCTTCGACGAGAGCAGCGTCTTGATCTCATCGCGCTCCTTACGCGAGAGTTCGCCGATCTGCGCGGCGCGGATAGCAATGACCGGCAGCTCCGCAGATATGTTCAATGCCTGTTTCTGCTCGAATGACAAAAGATCGCTGACATCGGTAAGCGCGGGCACCCGCAGATCGGGCTTATCACTGCCGTACTTGCGCATCGCTTCATCGTAGGTCATACGTGGAAAAGGGAGAGTGAGCTCTGCCCCGGTAACCGCGAACGCGGCAGAGAGAAAGCTCTCGACCACTGCGAAGACTTTCTCCTGCGTCGGAAAGCTCATCTCCAGGTCGATCTGCGTGAATTCGGGTTGGCGGTCGGCGCGCAGGTCTTCATCGCGGAAGCAGCGCACGATCTGAAAATATTTGTCGCAGCCGGAGATCATCAGAATCTGCTTGAATATCTGCGGCGACTGCGGCAAAGCATAAAACGAGCCGGGATGTACTCGGCTGGGAACGAGATAATCGCGCGCACCCTCCGGAGTAGAGCGGGTCATAAACGGGGTCTCGATCTCCATGAAGCCCCTGGCATTCAGCTCCTGGCGAATCGCCAGCGCGACCTTGTGGCGCAATTCGATGTTGGCCTGCATCTCGGGGCGGCGCAGGTCGAGATAGCGGTATCGCAGCCGTACCTCTTCGTCGGTCTTTCCGGCAGTCTCGCCGTCCGCGATGTTGAAGGGCAGAGGCTTCGAATCATTCAGGATAAGCAGCTCCTGGGCGGCCAATTCGATCTCCCCCGTCTCCATCTTGGGATTGACGGTTTTGGGGTCGCGGCGCTTGACCAGCCCCGTCACTGCAATCACGTACTCAGCTCTCAGCTCGGCTGCTTTTTCCAGGACGGCGGTGTTCGCTTCCCCGGCGTCGAAGACCACCTGGGTGATGCCGCTGCGGTCGCGAACGTCAATGAAAATTAAATTGCCGAGGTCGCGACGGCGGTTGACCCATCCCATCAGCACAGCTTGCTGGCCGGCATCGGAGGCGCGCAACGCGCCACAATAATGGGTGCGCGCCGTGCTTCCGAGAAAATCGAGTTGCAGGTTCGACATCTACCGATTGTAAACGGCGAAAGCAGCGGCGAAATCATCGCTCCGCCGCGCCCACCTCAGCTTCTTCATCTCATTTGCTGTGGCCGGCGCCTGCCTTCAGCCTCCGCGCAGTCTCATGAAAGTTGGGGAACGCCGGCCTTTTATAAGTTGGCAGCGGATTTGCCTTGAGCTCCGCCATCACCTCCTCGACGGCACGCTCCAGTTGCGGATCGTGTCCCGCCGACACCGACTTGGGGTCCATCTCTACGGCAATATCAGGCGAGATGCCGTGGTTCTCCACCTCCCATTCGCCCTTCAATCCATAGATTCCCGCGCGCGGCGCGGTCACTGATCCGCCATCCATCAGAGTGGGATAACTATAGATACCCACCAGCCCGCCCCAGGTGCGGGTGCCCACCAGTTTGCCCACGCCCGCGCGACGGAAGTACCAGGGCATCGCGTCGCCGCCTGAACCGGCGGATTCATTGATGATCATCACCTTCGGGCCAAAGATCGCACCCACCGGCTCTGCCTGGGTCTCGCCATCGCGGGCGGCGACGAAGCTCATCACCGGACGCTTCAAATAGTCCACGATATAGTCCGCGAGCTCGCCGCCCCCGTTGTAGCGCTCATCGATCACTGCGCCCTCTTTGCCGACCTGGGCGAAATAGTAGCGGTTGAATGCGGTATAGCCCCCGTTGGCAGTGTCGGGCAGATAGACGTAAGCCAGACGGCCGCCGCTCATCTTGTCCACCTGGCGGCGGTTAGATTCGATCCAGGCGAGATTGCGCAGTCCCGTCTCGCTCGGCACCGGCACCACCGCGACCTCGCGAGCACCGCTCCCATCCGGATTAGGACCGACTTTGAGCACCACCGAACGCGCCGCCGTCCCTTCGAAGAAGCTGAACAGATTCTCGCTCGCGCGCAATTCGCGTCCGTTGACCGCCAGCAGATACTCGCCGGCTTTAACGTTCACGCCGGGTTGCGTAAGCGGCGCGTGCAACTCAGGGTTCCAGTTCTCTCCGTTGTAAATGTTGGAGAACTGATAACGTCCATTAGCGACGCGATAGTCCGCGCCCAGCAGCCCTCCATGCACCCGCTCCGGAGCGTCCGGCTCGCCGCCTCCGCGCACGAAGACATGGCCCAGCGAAAGCCCGCTCAGCATCTCCACAAACAGGTAATTGAGATCATCGCGACTGCCTAGTCCGGGAAGATACTTCGCATACTCCTTCTCAGCCGCCTTCATGTCATAGCCGTGCGCGTTGGGATCATAGAGAAAGTCGCGCTCAATGCGCCAGGTCTCGTGATACATCTGCGCCCACTCGGCGCGCGGATCAATGTATGCCTGCATGCCCTCGAGCTTCAGCCCGCCCTCGCCCTGCTTTGCGGCGCTGGTGGAGGCAACGAACCACTTCCCCGGCGCCATCGAGTAGAGCACCTTCTCTCCGTTGGCGGAGACGGTGAAATCCTTTACGCCATCCAGCAGCTTGTCTGCCTTGCGCGTCTTCAGGTCGAACTTCTGCAAGGTAATGCCGGCCCCGGGGCCCTCGTCCTCGCCGGGGCTCGCGGGCGCCTCCGCCACAATCAGCTCGTTCTGCTTGCCCGCGGCGATCGCCGTGTAATTCTTCGCGGGCAGCGGAAGGGCAAGTATGCGCTGGCCGATGCCCTCAAGATCCATCTTCACCGTCACCGGCTTCTTTGCCGCCTCTTCAGCAGCCTTGGCGTCGGCCACCTCGGGCTTGTTCTCGTCGGCCTTGTCTTTTTGCCCTAAGGCTTCCGTCGCCTTGTCTTTCTCCTTGTCGTCTTTGCCTTTGCCCTTGTCTTTGTCTTTGTCTTTAGCTGCCTCCGCGCCCTTCTCATCGTCGCTCTCCGGGGTCAGCGGAGACGCCGTATCTTTGCTCAATACCGCGAGATAAATGTTGCGGCTCTGCGTATGTCCGTAGCTCGAAAGATCGAGCCAACCCGCGGACGGCCCCACGTCGGTGCTGGCGGTGAAGTAGAGGTATTTACCGTCTTTGTCCCAGACCGCGTGCAACGTATCGCTCAACCCATCGGTAATCTGGTGCGATTGCGCTTTCTCCAGCGAATAGAGAAACACCGCGTGAAAGTGGCTCTTCAACTGCTTGGTGTAGGCGATCCATTTGCCGTCCGGAGACCATGACGGATCGAGGGTGCGCTCCGGTGCGTCATAGGTATCGCTTACGATCTTGATGGGCGTGGGATTGGCGCTGCTCACATCGAGATACCACAGCGTCAGGTGCTTATCGGAAAACGCGATCTTCTTGCTGTCCGGCGACCAAACCGGCTGATAGAAGAACGACGGCGCCGCACTTAGCCGGATGGCTCTCTTTGCGCCCAGACCCTCTTGCGGAGCGATATAAAGCTGATACTCTCCGCCGCTGTCGCCAAAGTAGGCTATGGATTTTCCGTCCGGCGACCAGGCCGGGTCGCGCTCCGCGGCGTTCGGCGTATTGGTCAGGTTGCGGACATCGCCTTTTTCGGCGGGGACGGTAAAGATCTCGCCGCGCGCTTCAAAGACGGCGCGCGCACCCGATGGCGAGAGCCCGAAATTCTCAATGCGTTTGGGCGATACGCGGGCCATCCGGCTGCGCGTATTCGGCAGGTCGGAGTGGATGCTCACCGGCACCACATGCTGTTGCTTGGCGGCGAAGTCATAGAGATGCAGCTCCCCGAACTGGTCATAGACGATCCCGCCCGGGCCCGCCGCCGCGGACTTGATGTCCATGCCATTGTTCGCAACCACCTGCTCCACCTTCTTATCGCCCAGATCATAGTGATAGAGCGCCACCGCGCCGTCGCGGTCGGAGAGGAAGTAAACCGAGTTCCCCACGAACATGGGATTTTCATCGTTGGAATTGTCGCGCGGCACCTTCTCCACCGCCAGCGTCTTCAGGTCGGCAATCCAGATCGGAGTGGTCTGGCCGCCGCGATATTGCTTCCATCCCGGCTCCCAGCGCTGTATGGGCGAATAGGCGATGCGGCTGCCATCCCCGGAATACGAACCATCCACCGCAGTGGGCAGAGGCAGTTCAAATGGGAAGCCGCCTTTAGCCAGACCTACGCTGAACAACTTGACATAACGATTGCTGCTGTTGCGCCCCGAGCGAAACAATATCTGCTTGCCGTCAGGAGTCCAGCCAACCGCGACATCCGCTCCGGGATGATAGGTCAGGCGCGTGGGCGCTCCCCCCTCGGCGGGAATAACATAAACATCCTGGTTGCCGTCGTATTCGCCGGTGAACGCGATCATGCGGCCGTCGGGGGAGAAGATCGGCCCGCGATTCACGCCCGCTCCCGAGGTTAGCCGGCGCGCCTCTCCCCCATTACGGTCCACCGTCCACAGATCGCCCGCATAACTGAAGGCAATCTGGGCCTTGCTTAAGCTGGGATTGCGCAGCAGCAAAGGCGCAGCGTTGTCTTGGCTTTGGGCAAAAACCGAACCGCCCGCCAAAGCGAGCAGTAGCAGCCATAACATCCGGGGGCAGGTCTGGAGCGTCTTCATGGTCCCTCACAGGAAAAATTGGGAGAAACCGAATTCTATGCAGAATCTCTGGAGCGCGCAAACAAAATCCGCGCGCCTGGCTATCCGGAACCGCGGTCCATCTTAGTAGGCTATCCGAGTAACGACCCTTGTTTGCTCTGGCTACGCCGTAGCCGCTGATTTCTTCTGCGCAGTGAAACACTGACGGCAGAATACCGGACGCCCCTGAGTAGGACGGAAAGGGACCGTGGTCTCTTTGCCGCAGCCAGAGCAGGTTGCCTGAGTTTCCACCTTAAGTGGTCCACCGCCTGGCTTGCGGCCTGGAACCGTAGCAGGCGCCGAGCTGGACATCGCACTCTGGCGCTTGCTCTTGCACCCCTTGCAGCGCTTCGGCTCATTCTTGAACTGTTTATCGTGGAAGAACAATTGTTCGCCCGCGGTAAAGATGAAGTCCTGGCCGCAGTCGATACACTTGAGGCTTTTATCTTCAAAATGAAAATCCATGCTCGAACCCTTTCCCGGCCAGACGCTTTGTCGCGACTGGCAATTGTCCCTTCCGCCCCTCGCTGGTCCGAAGAATTGAAATGGACTGAACTTGCACGCATTGCGCCGTGGGAATGTGCCCCCC
>JBDTLH010000039.1:0-4036 GCA_039934875.1 Acidobacteriaceae bacterium
AATTCCATTCACCAGCAGCAGCCCGGGCCGCTCCTTATACTGCTTGGGATCGAAGATGACTCTGCCGTTGTGACTGTTATCGCCGCTCCCCGGATAGCTCGCCTGCACGGCAACTGGGCCGCCGAACTGCTCGGCTCCGGTAGTCATATCAAGCGCATGGATCCGCTGATAGTAGTTGCCCGATCCCTTGCTCATCGCGACGACGTAGATGGTGCCGTGCGCGCCGGCGGTGGGACTGATCAGCGGCGTCGCAGTCACTCCGATCTCTGGAGTCACCTGGCCGCAGCCACGATCGTCCGACGGCGTCTCTCCGCTCCGCAGCATTGAGACTTTCCAGTACTGCGTTCCGTTGTCGGCATCGAAGGCATACACGGTGTCGTGCTCGGTCGCGGCAAAGATTACATTGCGGGGGTGGCCATTGATGGTGAGCGCGGACACATACAAGGGCTGCGCATCCACCTTGCCATCCACCGGAAATTGAAAGAGCAGCCCGAATGTTGCTGATTTAACGTTGCCGGACGCGAGTATGCCTTCGCGCAGGTTCTGGCCGGTGCGCGCATTGTCATTGTGCCAGGTGTACACGTTCACTTGCGCGAGCAGGCACAGAGAACACGCAGCGAGTAGGAACCCAAAAACCGCAATCTTGAAACAATGCTTCAACATAAAGCCTCCCCTTGCTTCTACTTCATCCCAAGAACCGTGACGGAGCCGGTGGGCCGTCGTGTACCGGGGACCCATAGTGTGCAACCAACCTCGAACCGCTGACGTATAAATCGCAGACGAATGGCGCTTTGCTGTGAGAGGCGGTTTACTACTCTGAAGATAGGCGGTTTAAGGTGGAGATGGTTACGAAAGGGCATGTCAGAGATGGTCTTTAGGTTAGGGAACTCTGGTTTAAGCGCCATGTGGCTAAAGCCAAACAGTTTGCTGAAAACTCTGGCTGGCGTATCCCAGGCGCGCAAAAGCCGGCGCAATCTGCCAAACCGAGGCTGGCGTGGTCAAATAAGTAGATGCCTACTCTTGACGAACTCTTGCGCGAGGCCGAGGTTGCACACGGCCATCTCTGCGCGGGACAGGTGTTGGGCGTGCGCATGGCGCTCTACGGGCTAGCGCTGCTCGGAATCGAAGTCCCGCGCGGCGCCGACCGCAAACGGCTGATCACTTTTGTCGAAATCGACCGCTGCGCCACCGATGCAATCATGGTGGTGACTGGCTGCCGCGTGGGCAAGCGGGCGCTTAAGCTGCGCGATTGGGGAAAGATGGCCGCGACCTTTTGCGATCTTCGGGATGGCAGAGCGGTCCGCGTGGTCGCCCTCGAAAGTTCGAAGCAGGCGGCGCGGCAGCTTCATCCGGAGATGGAGAACAAAAACCAGCAGCAGATGGCCGCCTATCGCGAGCTGCCGGAGAGCGAGCTATTTCAGCACGCCTGGGTCAAAGTTAAATTGCCGCCCCAGGAGTTGCCGGGATACAAAGCCGATCGGGTCAACTGCGCGCGCTGCGGAGAGGGGATTAATTTCCGGCGCGAGGTGGTGCGCGGAAACGAGGTGTTGTGTGTTTCCTGCGCGGAGCCGGAGCAGAGGTATTGCGAGCCGCTGTAGGTCAACCGCGGCTGTATTCGATGGTGTGGGCTAAACGTAGCACCGTGGATTCGTCGAAATGCCTGCCCAGAATTTGTACTCCGATGGGCAGCGGGTCAGAGGGGCGCTGGCAGGGTACGGAGATGCCGGGTATCCCCACCAGGTCCGCGGTCACGGTGTAGATGTCGTTCAAATACATAGAGAGCGGATCGTCATTTTTTTCTCCCAGCTTAAACGCCGTCGTGGGAGTTGCCGGGGTGACCATCGCATCGACTTGCTGGAAAGCGCTATCGAAGTCACGCGCTAAGAGGGTGCGCACGCGCTGCGCTTTGAGATAGTATGCGTCGTAATATCCCGCGCTGAGAACGTAGGTGCCGAGCATGATGCGGCGTTTTACTTCGGGGCCGAAGCCTTGCTCGCGGGTGAGCTTATACATCTCTTTGAGGGTCTTGGCCTCGCCGGCGTTGGCGCGAAGGCCGTAGCGCACGCCATCAAAGCGAGCGAGATTGGAACTCGCCTCGGCGGTGGCGACCACGTAATAAGTCGGGATCGCGTATTTCGTGTTGGGCAGCGAAATCGGTACGATCTCACAACCCGCCTTCGCCAACAGTTGTATTGCGTCTTCGACCGCGGCGCGCACTTCGGGCGCAAGTCCTTCGGCGAAATACTCTTTGGGAATGCCGACCTTCAAGCCGCGCACCGGCTCTTCCAATTCAGCGATGTAATCGGGAACAGGAGTCTCCGCCGAGGTGGCGTCCATAGGATCTTTACCGGCGATCGTCTTCAGCATCAGCGCCGCATCCTTCACTGTTCTGGTCAGCGGGCCGATGTGGTCGAGCGAAGAGGCAAACGCAATCAGCCCATAGCGGGAGACGCGTCCGTAGGTGGGCATCATGCCGACCACCCCGCAGAATGCCGCCGGTTGACGGATCGAACCGCCCGTATCGGAGCCCAGGGTGGCGACCGCCATACCCGCCGCCACCGCCGCCGCCGATCCGCCGCTGGAGCCGCCCGGCACCCGCTCCAAATCGCGGGGGTTGCGCACCGCGCCATACGCCGAGTTCTCATTGGACGATCCCATCGCGAACTCATCGCAATTCAATTTGCCCAGAATGACCGCTCCCGCAGCTTCCAGCCGCGCCACCGCCGTCGCGTCATAGGGGGCGATGTAGCTCTCGAGGATGCGGCTGCCGGCGGTGGTGCGAACTCCCTGGGTGTTCATCACATCTTTGATGGCGACGGGTACTCCGCCCAGCGGGGGCAAGGGGTCGCCGCGATCGGCGATGAGGTCCATGCCATGCGCCTGCGCCAGCGCGCGCTCTTTCGATAGCGTCAGGAACGCATGGATGTCTCTATCCCCCGATTCAATCTCCTTATAAAAGGCCTCCGCGAGCGCAGCCGCGGTAATTTCCCGTTCCTGCACCGAGGTCCGCGCCGATTCGAGGGTCAGTGATTTCAAGTCAATCATTTTCAGCGCTCAATCACCTTGGGAACTTTAAAGAATGTGCCATCGGTCTGCGGAGCATTGCCCATCGCTGCCCCGTGACCGAGAGAGGGGCGCCTTTCGTCGGCCCGTAAACTCTCCCCCGCGGCCTCTGTGCCCCGCGACGCGACCTGCGCCATGGGAGCGACGCCGGTGGTCTCCAGTTCATTGAGGGTATCAATGTAGCCGAGAATGCTGTTGAGATCGCGCTCCATACCGGTGCGTTCGCTCTCGCTCAATGCAAGGTGGGCGAGTTCGGCGACGTAATCCACCACCTCGCGGGTGATCTTCATCGGCTGCTCCCCGAGTGTGGGGCCACGACAAAACGGATTCTTTCCACGGAAATTCCCGTCGCGCACTTCAGTTGATGAAGATAGTGGGGCATGTATCCGGCAAGTTCCTGGCGCCACGATTTGTCGGGCACTTCGACCACCAACTCCCCCTTTTCAAATTCCCGCGCGCAGGTGCGTTGCGCGACCGAGTTCCCACACACCAGCGGCCACGCCAGCGGCACAGATTCTGCGGCCGGAGCACCGCTGAATATGAGTGCGGCCATCGGATTCACCTGTGCGCGCGATCGCTCCATAGCTTCAAATTCTATCAGCGCGAGAACCCGCCGCGCGTGAGCAGCAGAGAAGAGCGGCCGCGCCACCCCGCCAACAATCCTTTGAGGGGGCGGGCGGCCCAGGCTTGAAAAAATGAAATTTGGGTGGCGGGTGGCCCAGGCTTGAAAAAATGAAATCTGGGTGCCCTATCCTGAGCGTTTTGTGCGAAGGGTGGGATGGTATAGTGCCGACATGCCCAGCGACCTCACCCGGCGCTCCACCACCAGTGGCTTCCACTTCATTACGACCAGTTGTTATCGCCGGATGCCTCTCTTCAACACCATTCCGTTTCGCAACCTCTTCCTGCGCGAACTCGAAAAGGTTCGGCAGGGGTACGAGTTTGTTATTGTCGGTTA
The DNA here is from genome assembly GCA_039934875.1 of Acidobacteriaceae bacterium. Lineage (GTDB taxonomy): Bacteria > Acidobacteriota > Terriglobia > Terriglobales > Acidobacteriaceae > JBDTLH01. The sequence continues at coordinate 4,022 of JBDTLH010000039.1, forward strand.
CGTGGGGGAGAGTGG
>JBDTLH010000040.1:0-5619 GCA_039934875.1 Acidobacteriaceae bacterium
CGTCAGCTCGGCAACCGGCAAACCAGGAGGCGCCGTCGCCGCCGAGCTGACGCATCCGCTCTTCGATCCAACCAACGGCTACCTCTTGCTGCCTCAGGGAACCCTGCTTGAAGGCAAAATCATGCGCGCTAAACCGGCGCGGCGTCTGGCGCGCAACGGTCAGCTCCGCTTCATCTTCACATCCGTCGAGTTGCCGGGAGAACTCGTGCGCACCATGCACGGACAGCTTACCGCCGCTGAGGGCGATCCCAATGCCCATCTCAAGCTCGATTCCGAGGGCGCGGCGCAGGCGCAATCACCGAAGAACAAATATCTCGCCCCCCTCACTGTTGCCCTGCTGGCTACCGCCGCGCAGCACGATGATGAGGGCGGCGGCCCGCAATCCTTCCTCGCCGGAGGCTTCGGCCTCATCGGCAGGGTCGTCGTGCTCGCCGCGCGCTCCACCCCCGTCTCCTCCGGCTTCGCCTACTACGGACTTTCGCGCTCGGTCTACTCCCGCCTCATCGCCCGCGGACATGATGTGATTTTTCCCAAAAACACCAGGCTGGAAATTCAGGTGGGGGAGCGATAGCGTAGCGGCCTCCATGTTCTCCGAGGGGATGGGAGACGGCAATGTGGCCGCGTGATGTTGTGATCGGGCTACTCCAACGCGCGCAGCGCGCGTCGGTGGCGTGCTTCTTCAGTTTGGAATCTATTGGCGAGTGAGTGCGTGGATTTTTTGTGCTGAAGAGGCATGGCATGACGGTCATCAGCAGCGAGACACGCTTGGGATAAGTATGGTAGAGGGAAATGCTGTAGTGCATACCTGACGCAGGTCCTTCGTCGCTGCGCTCCTCAGGATGACAATACTTGGAGAAAGGCTGAATGACAATAATTTGGAGAAGCCTGAATGACGTGTTGCAGACAGGCTGAATTTCAAAGATAGTCGGGGTCTGACACGTTACTTGTGCAGCTATGGACTATTATTTATTGCGATTGGATTGCAGAGGCAGACAGGAATTTCTGTGCCGCTCCTGGCGCGGGGCTTTCCTGGTTTGAGCGGCTAACGCCGCCCGAATCGTTCAGTGATTTGTCTCCCGGATGAAACCCGGGAGCCTACCTGAATTTACTTTTGCCCCGCAGCTCGAGCTCGAAAACTAACACGCTGAAGAGGGCCTGCCATTGGTCGAGAAGCTGCTGCTGGATATTCGTTATGCACTTCGTGTGCTGCGTAAATCTCCTGCGTTTACGGCCATAGCCGTTCTTACGCTAATGCTGGGGATTGGGGCCAACGTCGTCGTCTTCGGAGTGTTGAATGCGGTGCTGCTGCAGCCGCTGGGTGTGAGGGATGAGCCGAGCCTGTATCAGGTCCGCCATCAGGCCTGGATGAGCGGGAGATTGCTGACAACGTCGTATCCGGCGTTTGAGGATTTTCGGCGGCGCACCACTACGTTCAGCGGGATGGCCGGGATCTATGGATATTCCGATGCGGGACTGAGCTGGGGCAACGCGGTGATGCGGGTCTCCGGCGATGAGGTCACCGGCAACTATTTCGATCTGCTGGGTGTGGAGCCGGAGGCGGGGCGGTTCTTTCACGCGGCGGACGAGCATGGTCCGGATTCAGCGCCGTATGTGGTATTGAGCGATGATTTGTGGCGAAGCGCATTTCATGCCGATCAAGGCATAGTGGGGACGACTGTGGAGCTTAACCAGCATCCATTTACGGTGTTGGGCGTAGCGCCGGCGAGCTTCCACGGCGCGGAGCGGTTTGTGTGGCCGGACTACTGGATTCCCATGGTGAACGAGGAGCAGGTGCAGGGGTCGGATTACCTGCACAGCCGGACATCCGTAGCGGTCACGGTGGTTGGCCGGCTTAGACCGGGAGTGACGCCGCGGCAGGCGACGGACAATTTGAATGCGATCGCGGCCGCGCTGGCGAAGGAGTATCCGGCGACGGACGACGGACAGTTGCTGCGGCTGGTTCATCCGGGGCTCTACGGAGACGAAGAGGACGTCATTCGCGGGTTCCTTTGGAGCGTGGCGCTGCTGGCGCTGCTGGTGCTGGCCGCGGCGTGCGCGAACCTGGCGAGTCTATTTGCGGCGCGAGCGGCGGACCGCAGCTGGGAGCTGGCGCTGCGAGTGGCCCTGGGATCGAGCCAGCGGCGGCTGGTGGGGCAACTCTTGACTGAGGCTTTGCTGATATCGCTGGCAGGCGGAGCAGCGGGACTGGCGAGTGCGGAGCTGCTGTTGGGGATGCTGAACCGGTGGCATCCCTCTTTTGGCGGTCATCTGGCGGTCAGCGTCGATGTGCGCGTGTACCTGGCGGCCCTGGGGCTGACACTGGGAAGCGCGCTACTGTTTGGCATAGCGCCGGCGCGGCAGACCTGGCAGAGCAGTCCGTTGCAGATAATGATAATGAAGGGCGGAGCCGTGGATGCCGTGCACGGGCAGCGGTTTTTCATGCGGGACCTGCTGTTGGGCGCACAGATCGCCATCTGCACGCTGCTGGTGACCGCGTCGCTGGTGGCGGTGCGCGGGATGATCGGTGCGATGGATGCTCCGCTGGGCTTTGAGCCGCAGGGCGCAATGCTGGCTCGGGTGGACGCGAGCGAGGGAGAGGCAGGGGAGGTGACGCTCGCGAAACAGAGAGCGATGATGGAGGCGGCGCGGAGCATTCCGGGTGTGACGGCGGCGGGTACGGTGAGCCGCACGCCGATGACCGGCGGGATGCATGGGATTCCCGTTTACCGGCCGGGGACGACAGAGTTCCGGGCAAGAAATTCTGTGCTGGCACCCTATGTGTTTCCCATGTCGCCGGGATATCTGGAGGCTGCCGGCATTCGGCTGCTGAGGGGGCGGGACGTCTCCTGGCAGGACCTCACGAAGACGCCGTATGTGGCGATCGTGAACCAAACCTTCGCACGCAAGATGTTCGGAAAAGCGCAGTGGGGAAAAACGCAGCGGGGCGAAGCGCCGGCGATCGGAGAGAGGTTCATTCTGTGGGGCAAGCTGACGGAGGTGGTGGGCGTGGCGCAAGACGGCAAGTACCACGACCTGCAGGAGTCGCCGCAGCCTGTGGTGTATCTGCCGCTGTCGCAAAGCGAGGACAGCGGAGGGGTGCTGGTGGTGCGGTCGCGGCGGACGCCAAACGAGATGGCGGCGGCGCTCGAACGCACGTTGAGTGGCATCGAGCCGAATGTGCCAATCACGGTCGAGAGCTGGCCCGATGCGCTGGCGGGTATGCTGTTTCCGGGGCGGGCGGCGACCATGGCGCTGGGCATTATGGGCCTGTTGGCGGTGATGCTGGCGGTGACGGGCATCTTCGGGATGGCGGCCTACAACGTGAGCCGGAGGATGAAGGAGCTGGGCATTCGGGTGGCCTTGGGCGCGGGAAAGGCGCAACTGATGAGCGCGGCGGTGGGGCGCCCCATAGTGCTGCTGGGGGCGGGATCGGCGGTGGGTCTGCTGGCGGGAGTTTTCGCGAGCCGGTTGCTGAGGCAGATCGTGTATCAGGCAAATCCGAGCGATCCTGTGGTGGTAGTGGGCGCGGTGTTGACGATGGCGCTACTGGGCATTGCCGCGTCCGCCATTCCAGCCCGGCGAGCGCTGGCCGCCGATCCCGCGAAACTCATGCGGGAAGAGTAGGCAGGTGGCAGCCTCTCTACGGAAAATGCTATCAAATCCAGAGGGCATAGAGCACTATTCTCGCGACCGGCTTGAGGAGTAGTTATCAATCAGGTGTAGAGCGCAGATGAGGCTGCTTGGTCCGTCCGATTGAGGCTAGTTTGTTGCGAGTGCGGCACGCGAGGTGCTTCGTCGATGCTCTGCTCAGGATCATAAGGCGTAGGCGGCTACGCTCGAAAACTCAAAGGCAGGTTTTTATATGGCGATACATTGGGATAAGTTGACGCAGAAGTCGCAGGAGGCTTTGCAGGCGGCGGGGCAGATTGCAACCGAGCATGGCAATGCGGAGTTGTTGCCGATCCATTTGCTGGTGGCGCTGCTGACGGACAAGGACAATATTGTCGTCCCGCTACTGGCGGGTTTGGGCGCGGGTTCGCGGCCGGAGCAGATGCTGACGGAGGCGCGGCGGGCGGTGGAGCGGTTGCCGAAGGTCTCCGGAGGGGGCGGCTCTTATCAGGCGCAGATGGCGAATGCAACCCAGCAGGTGATCGAGCAGGCGTTCAAAGAGGCGGAGCAATTCAAGGACGAATATGTTTCGACCGAGCACATCTTGCTGGCGATGGCGAAGGGGAAGGACGGTGCGGCGTCGGAGCTGTTGCGCCAGCATGGGGTGACGCACGCGGCGTTGTTGAAACAATTGCAGCAGGTGAGGGGATCGCATCGGGTGACCGATCAGAACCCGGAGGCGAAGTATCAGGCGCTGGATAAGTATGCCAAGGACCTGACGGAGCTGGCGCGCAAGGGCAAGCTCGACCCGGTGATTGGGCGGGATGAGGAGATACGGCGGGTGGTGCAGGTGCTGTCGCGGCGCACGAAGAATAATCCGGTGCTGATTGGCGAGCCGGGGGTGGGTAAGACGGCGATCGTCGAGGGGCTGGCGCGGCGCGTGATATCGGGCGATGTGCCGGAGATATTGAAAGACAAGCGGGTGATCTCGCTCGATCTGGGATCGATGCTGGCAGGGGCGAAGTATCGCGGCGAGTTCGAAGACCGATTGAAGGCGGTGCTGAAAGAGATTGAAGACGCGCAGGGCAAGATCATTTTGTTCATCGATGAGCTGCATACGCTGGTGGGTGCGGGCGCGGCGGAGGGGGCGATTGATGCCTCGAACATGCTGAAGCCGGCGCTGGCGCGTGGCGAGCTGCGCGCGATTGGCGCGACCACGCTGAATGAATATCGCAAATATATCGAGAAGGACGCGGCGCTCGAACGGCGTTTTCAAATTGTGTTTGTGGGCGAGCCGAATGTGGAGGACACGATCTCGATCCTGCGCGGGTTGAAGGAGAAATACGAGGCGCACCATCATGTGCGCATCAAGGATTCGGCGCTGGTGGCGGCGGCGACCTTGTCGCATCGTTATATCAGCGACCGTTTTCTTCCCGACAAGGCAATTGATTTGATGGATGAGGCGGCGGCGGCGCTGGCGATCCAGATCGGGTCGGTGCCGGTGGAGATTGATGATCTGGAGCGGCGGCGGACGCAGCTAGAGATTGAGAAGCAGGCGTTGAAGCGGGAGAAGGACGTGAATTCCAAAGAGCGTTTGCAGGTTGTGGAGCGCGAGCTGGCGGAGTTGGGCGAGCAGGTGAATTCGCTGCGCGCGCTGGGAGGAGGAGAAGAGCAGCATCACCCGGCTCAGCGATTTTAAGGAAACGGTAGAGGCGCTGCGTTTTGAGATGGAGACGGCGACACGCAAGGGCGATCTGGAGCGGGCGGCGCAGATCCAGTATGGCGAGTTGCCGCAGGCGGAGCGCGAGTTAGCAAAGCTGAACGCGAACCTCGACAAGAGCACGGAGAAGGCGCGCATGTTGAAAGAAGAGGTGGATGAAGAAGACATTGCGAAGATCGTCTCCAAGTGGACCGGGATTCCCGTCAGCAAGATGCTGGAGGGCGAGGTGAAGAAGCTGGTGGAGATGGAGCCGCGGCTGCGCGAGCGAGTGATCGGACAAGACCATGCGC
>JBDTLH010000041.1:0-2656 GCA_039934875.1 Acidobacteriaceae bacterium
GAGAATCAGATTACCCTGCTGCTTGGCAGGACTCCTGGCAACGTTGCCCGGGGAGGAAGCCTCACCGATCGGCAATTGCCGCCCGATGTGCCGGCTGGACTCCCTTCGGCGCTGCTCGAGCGGCGGCCGGACATTCGGGCCGCCGAAGAGAACCTGATCGCCGCCAATGCCCAAATCGGAGTGGCTAAGGCGGCCTATTTCCCGCAATTGAGCCTGACGGGGCTGTTGGGTGGACAGAGCGATCAATTGACGAGTTTGTTCAGCGGGCCGCACAGCCAATGGAGTTTTGTCCCGCAGGTCACTCAGCCGGTCTTCGCTGCCGGCCGTCTCAAATCGAACGTCAGGCTGGCCGAAGCCCAAAAAGAAAGCGCGCTGATCCTGTACGAGAAGTCGATTCAGACTGGATTTACGGAAGTCTCCGACGCTCTCATCGCTCATCAAAGAGTGCGGGAGAGCCGCACGCAGCAGGAATTGCTGGTGGCGGCACTGCAGGACCGAAGGCAGTTGGCCTACGCGCGATACCGCGGGGGCGTGGACACGCTCCTGAACGCGCTCGACGCGGACCGCGATCTGTTCCAGGCCCAATTGAATCTGTCGCAGATCAGGCTGAATGAGCTCCTCAGTGTCGTGCAGCTTTATAAGGCGCTGGGCGGGGGATGGCGGCAGTAACGACTCAATGCCGGCAGACGTGTCCCCGCAGCCTCCAATTATCTGGTAATCGGCCGCCAGGTAACGCGCGCCCCCAACCCCCGCGCAGCCCTGGAAGCAATCCAGCGCGAGATCGCATAAATATCCCGGCTACAGCAGATCCAGGAATTCGCCGATTGAGAATCCGGCCTGGTCGACAATCGACAGCAGTGTACGGCGTTTCAGATCGCCGCTGCGATAGGGGAGCGTAACCCTACGTTGAGGCCGCTCGGGATGCTTTGGATAGTAATGCGAGCCTTTTATATGATGAATAAAAAAAACAGAAGCAACTCCCCCGTAACAAAAGTGTTTTAGTAATATCAAGGTCTCCTTCATGCCAGCTTCGCAACGCCTTCTTGCCATCGTATTTCTATGCGCTGCCGCCTGGGCCTGCGCGCAATCGCTCAGTTCCGTTCGCGGCGTGGTCCTCGATCCGTCCGGCGCGGCTGTCCCCCACGCATCGCTCACCCTCACCAATCCGTCTACCGGCGCCAACCGCACCACTCTCTCCGATTCCGCCGGCCGCTACGCGTTCCTGCAGGTGCAGCCCGGCACGTATCAAATCGCCGCCACCGCGCCCGGCTTCAATCCCGTCACCGTCAAACACGTCGTCCTCCTGGTCGACAGCCCCTCCACCGTCGAAGTCGCTTTTGTGCGCGTCGGCGGCGCGGCCCAATCCGTCTCCGTCACCGCCGACACCACGCAGATCAATACCACCGACGCCTCCATCGGCAACGCCATCGGCGCCCATGCGATCATGCAACTCCCGCTCGAAGCGCGCAGTGTCGTCGGCCTGCTGTCTCTCCAGCCTGGCGTCACCTGGCTAGGCGATGTCGAGCCGGGGGACGAAAACGACTATCGCAGCGGCGCCGTCAACGGCGGCAAGAACGATCAGGGCAACGTCACCCTCGATGGCATCGACGTCAACAACCAGCAGTCGCGCGACGCGTTCACCAGCGTCCTGCGCGTCACGCCCGATTCAGTTGACGAATTCCGCGTCACCACCACCAACGGCGGCGCCGAGTCCGGCCGCACTTCCGGCGCGCAGGTCGCCCTCATCACCAAAAGCGGCACCAACCAGTTCCACGGTTCCCTCTACGACTACCTGCGCAACACCGCCACCAGCGCCAACGACTTTCTCAGCAACGCGGCCGGAGTCCCGCGCGCCAAACTGAATCGCAACCTTTTCGGAGGCACTCTCGGCGGCCCCGTCAAGAAGGACCGTCTTTTCTTCTTCGTCAATTACGAAGGCCGCCAGGACCGCAGCGAATCGTCGCAGATCCGCGTTGTCCCCAACGCCACCTTTCGCCAAGGCGCCTTCAACTACCTCACCAAGTCCGGCGCCATCGCCACGCTCTCGCCCGCCCAGATCGTCCAGCTCGATCCGCTGCACAAAGGAGCGGACCCCGCGATTCTGCAACTCTTCCAGTCCTTCCCGCTGCCCAACGACACTACCGTCGGCGACAACCTGAATACCGGCGGCTACCGTTTCAACGCGTCTACTCCGTCCCACCTGAACGATTACATCGCACGCCTCGATTACAAAATCGACTCGGCCGGAAAGCACACGCTGTTCTGGCGCGGCAGCCTGCAGGACGATCACATCTTCAACGGCGCGCCCGAGTTCCCCGGCGACCCCGCCTCCTCCGCGTACCTCGATCACAGCAAGGGGTTCGCCGTCGGATACACCGCGCTCCTGCGCCCCAATCTGGTCTCCACCTTTCACTACGGCCTCACCCGCGAAGGCATTGGCATCACTGGCGACCAGACCGCCGGCGCCATCAGCCTCTCGAACATCGACGATCGCCACGCCCTCACCGATCCGCTAACCGTCATCATCCCCACCCACATGTTCAGTGAGGATGTGGCCTGGAGCAAGGGCGCCCACACCGTCACCTTCGGCGCCTCCGCCCGCATCATCCGCAACCGCCGCGATAATTACCAGAACGCTTACAGTTTCGCTTTCGCC
>JBDTLH010000042.1:0-5543 GCA_039934875.1 Acidobacteriaceae bacterium
CAATCACCATCGCCCGGCCGCCCAACACATACGAAGGGCGCACCAGCACCGGATATCCGATACTCTCAGCCACATCAAGCGCCTCTTTGATTGAAGCCGCGGTACCGCCGGGAGATTGGGGAATGCCGAGTTCTTCGATCAATTTACCGAAGCGCTTACGGTCTTCTGCAAGATCGATGGATTCAGGCGAAGTGCCGATGATCTTCACTCCCTCGCGCTTCAACGGCAGTGAGAGATTGAGCGGAGTCTGTCCGCCATACTGCACGATCACGCCGACATCGGCGCCGCCGCTGGTCTCGTGCTCATACACGGCGAGTACGTCTTCGAGGGTAAGCGGCTCGAAGTAGAGGCGGTCGCTGGTGTCATAGTCGGTCGAGACGGTCTCGGGATTGCAGTTGACCATGATGGTCTCGTATCCGTCGTCGCGCAGCGCGAATGCCGCGTGAACGCAGCAATAATCGAACTCTATTCCCTGCCCGATTCGGTTGGGGCCGCTGCCCAGAATCATGACTTTCTTGTTGGCAGTTGCAGGCGCTTCGTCCTCTTCTTCGTACGTCGAATAAAGATAAGGAGTATAGCTTTCGAACTCCGCGGCGCAGGTATCCACCAGCTTGTACACCGGTTTGATCTTGAACTCGTTACGCAGCCCACGCACCTGCGATGCTTCGATTTTCACCAACTCGGCGATGCGCTCATCGGAGATGCCCATGCGTTTAGCCTCCCGCAGGTTTTCCGCAGTGAGTCCTGCGATGCCGCCGTCCTGGAGCTTCTTGCCCTCATCGCTAATTTGCTTCAACTGAAACAGGAACCATGGATCGATCGCGGTGAGGCTGTGCAACTGTTGCACTGAATATCCCTGCTGCAATGCATAGCGCAGATAGGTCAGCCGCTCGGGATGGGGCGTGACCAGCCGCTGCATCAAACGGCGCGGGTCCACCTTCTCCGACCCCGCCTTCTTGCCGGTCTCGAGCGAGCGAATGCCTTTCATCAGCGCCTCTTTGAAGGTACGGCCGATCGCCATCGCCTCGCCTACGGACTTCATCTGTGGGCCGAGGGTCTCGTCGGCGCCGGGAAATTTTTCAAACTGCCACTTTGGAATCTTCACCACAACATAATCAATCGTGGGCTCGAAACACGCCGGGGTCTTTTTTGTGATGTCGTTCGGTATCTCGTCGAGCGTGTACCCAACGGCCAGCTTTGCGGCGATCTTCGCTATGGGAAATCCCGTCGCCTTCGACGCCAGGGCGGACGAGCGCGAGACGCGCGGATTCATCTCGATTACCACCATCCGTCCGGTGGAAGGATGCAAGCCGAACTGCACATTCGAGCCGCCGGTTTCTACTCCAATCTCGCGGATGATGGCGATCGCAGCATCGCGCATCTTCTGGTATTCGTGGTCGCTCAGCGTCTGCGCGGGAGCCACCGTGATGGAGTCGCCGGTGTGCACGCCCATGGGATCGAAGTTCTCGATGGAGCAGATGATGATGCAATTGTCCGCGCGGTCGCGCATCAGCTCCAGCTCGTACTCCTTCCATCCCAGCACGCTCTCTTCAAGCAGGCATTCATGGACTGGAGAGAGATTTAGTCCACGCGCTAAGATCTCCATCAACTCTTCGCGGTTGTAGGCGATGCCGCCGCCCGATCCGCCCAGGGTAAACGAAGGGCGGACGATGCAGGGGAATCCAATCTTGGCGGAGAAATCGAGGCCGTCGCGCAGGTTATTGATCAGAGCCGAGCGCGGGCTTTCGAGTCCGATGCGAGTCATCGCATCTTTAAACAACAGCCGGTCTTCGGCCTTTTTAATGGCATCGAGTTGCGCGCCAATTAACTCCACATTATATTTTTCGAGCACGCCGGAATCCGCGAGTTCAACCGCGAGATTAAGCGCGGTCTGGCCTCCTACTGTGGGCAGCAACGCAAACGTGCCGGTCTTCGAACCAAGCATTCCTGCTTCGACGCGAATGATCTCTTCGACGTAATTCGCCGTGAGTGGCTCGATGTAGGTGCGGTCGGCCATCTCCGGGTCGGTCATGATGCTGGCGGGATTCGAATTCACCAGCACTACCTCATAGCCTTCGGCTTTGAGCGCCTTGCATGCCTGCGTGCCCGAGTAATCGAATTCGGCAGACTGCCCGATGATGATTGGTCCGGAGCCGATCACCAGAATCTTCGAAATGTCGTTGCGGCGTGGCATTATCCCTTCCACTCCTCCATCATCGCAATGAAATCATTGAAGAGATAATGTGAATCGTGCGGTCCCGGCGCTGCCTCAGGATGATATTGCACGGTAAAGAGCGGCAGCGAGCGGTGGCGCATTCCTTCGAGGGTGCCATCGTTGAGGTCGATGTGCGTGAACTCCACCTCGCTCTCTTTGAGCGACGATGGATCAACCGCGAAGTTGTGATTGTGCGCGGTGATCTCGATCTTGCCGCTCTCCACGCATTTGACGGGATGGTTGCCACCGTGATGCCCGAACTTCAATTTGAAGGTCTTGCCGCCGAGGGCGAGTCCCACCAGTTGATGTCCCAGACAGATGCCGAAGATGGGCTTGCGCCCCAGCAGCTTGCGGATGCTCTCCTGCGCATAAGTCACCGGTTCGGGATCGCCCGGCCCATTCGATAGAAAGATTCCATCCGGTTTGAGCGCCAGCACATCTTCCGCCGATGTAGTCGCTGGAACCACGGTCACCCGGCACCCTTGGTTGTGCAGCATGCGCATGATGTTTCGTTTCATGCCGAAGTCATACGCCACCACATGCTTGTTGCAACTATGTCCAGGCTCGTGCTCCGCGCTCCAGTCAATCACGCGCGAAGTGGTCACTACCTTCGCCAGGTCGGTGCCATCCATCTTCGGGACCGCCCGTGCCGCAGTGACCAATGCATCCGTATCTGTGATGGAGTCTGCCGTCTTAAGCACTCCGCGCAGCGCTCCTTGCGTGCGCAGGTGCCGCACCAGGGCGCGGGTGTCCACGTCTGAAATCACCGGCACACTGTGCCGTTCGAGATACTCATCCGCCACCTGCTCCGAACGCCAATTGGAGCTGACGGGCGAGAACTCGCGCACCACCAGCCCCTCGATATAAGGCCTTTTCGCCTCATCATCCAAAGGAGTGGTGCCGTAATTCCCTATTTGAGGATTCGTAAGAACAACGATTTGCCCGGCATAGGAGGGGTCGGTGAATATTTCCTGATAACCGGTGAGAGAGGTATTAAAAACGACTTCGCCGCGGGATTCGCCTGGTGCGCCATAACCTTTGCCGCGGAAGACGCGTCCATCTTCCAGCGCAAGGACTGCTTGCATGCTTACTCCGTAGCGTGGATTTTATCGATTTTACCAGATTCCGCAGCCGCGAAATCTCTTCGATCACTGCCATCCGCGGGCAGGATTTCGTTCAACGCCCATTCAATCCGCTTCACCGCCTCCGCTACCACTCCCGCGTATTCTTGGTTCTGCAGATTTTGCACATACACAATCGCTTGCAGGGCGTTGCGAATGTGATGATTCATCTCGGCTATGACCTGTAACTGCCGCTCTAATCGCAGCCGCTTTTCCTCTGCGCGCAACGCAAATACCATATACACCACGCCGAAGGCGAGCGCCGCCAGTGCGTCTCCGCTAAGCATCAGGTCAATCCGGTTGATTCCCTCGCGGCCCAGCTTGAGGTCGGCGACAACGGTCAGCACGAATACTGCCACAGTAACTAAAATCGAGCGTACGAGGGGATTGTTCGCGTACTTCATCTGCTCTCTGACTGATAGAATATGCCACTTGGCAGGCCCGGTAACGCAAATGTCCAGCAAAAAAATGATCACCGCAAACTGGAAGATGTACAAAACTACTTCCGCCGCTAAAGCATTCTTCGGGGCCTTTCTGCCGCTCATTCAGGGCCGCACGCACCCCGAAGATCAGGTCGTCGTCTGCCCCGGTTTTCCGCTGCTCTCCGTCTGCGCTGAGGCCATTCGCGGCTCCGGCGTCATGCTTGGCGCACAGGACCTCTTCTGGGAGGCGGAGGGCGCCTGGACCGGCGAGGTATCAGGCGAAATGCTCACCAGCGTGGGCTGTACTCACGTCCTCATCGGCCATAGCGAGCGCCGCCAGCACTTTCACGAGACCAACCACTCGGTGAACAAGAAGCTCAAGGCGGCCCTGCAAGCTGGACTGCACGCCATTGTTTGCATCGGGGAATCGCTCAAGGAGCGCGAGTGCGACAGCACCGACTGGGTGCTCAAGCGGCAATATCTCGAAGGGTTCGAGGGCATCGAACCCGGCCAGATGCCTAGGATCAGCATTGCTTACGAGCCGTGCTGGGCGATAGGGACGGGACGCACCGCCACGCCCCAGATCGCTGCCGACGCACACGCCATCATCCGCGCTGAAATGGAAAGAAGCTTCGGCGAAGAGATCGCCCACAATGTTGAAATCCTCTACGGAGGCAGCGTCAGGCCCGACAACGCGCGCGCACTTATGTCAGAAGAAGAGATCGACGGGGCGCTCGTCGGCGGCGCCAGCCTGGACCCGCAATCATTCGCGGCGATTGTGAACTGGTAATCAACCGAACCAGCGCATGACGCCTTGCGCCGGCAGATCAGGGACCATGAAACTTCTATCGGCAACCGCTTCCGCCGCCAGATAGCCGCTGCGTACCGCGCCTTCCATGGTTGCCGGCCATCCAGTCTCCGTCCAGTCTCCGGCAATGAAGATGCGCGGGTCGGCAGTCGCCTGCTTCGGCCTGAACGCATCGCCTCCCGGCAACACGGAGTAGGTTGCATGCAACTCTTTCACCACAGTGGCCTTCTCCAGCCTGGCGTCGCAGACCGCGGGAAAGAACTCAGCCAGCTCTTTCACCGCCAGGTCGATGATTTCCTGCCGAGACAGGTCGATCAATTTCTTCGAGGCGCTTACCACCACTTCCACGTAACTGCCGCTCTGCCCGCGCCCTGGCTGCAACACCGACTTATGAAACATCCACTGGATAGTGCGGTCGAGCAGCACAGCATGGGGAAGCTCGGTGATTCTTCGGTCAAACCACAGATGAATCCCCGTGATGGACGATGACTCCAAACGCGACAATCGAGATTGCAGCGCCGGTAGCAGTTTCCCCGCGGCCAGCCAGGGCGTGGCGACGATCACCGCGTCTGCCGCAACAGCCTCGCCGCTGCCGGACCCGAGCGTGAGCGTCACGCCATCGGCATGGGGCGCCACCTGCTCCACCACAGTGCGCAATCGTACAGAGCCGCCGCGCGCTTCGATGTAAGACCTCGCCTTCGAATAGAGTTCGGTCAGGGGAACGGAAGGGACGCCCATCTTGCCCGCGTCCGCTGACTTTAGAAATGAATCGCGAAATACCAGCGAAGCATACCGCGCCGAGCAGCGATCGAGCTCTTCATTCAGTGCGCTGACCAGCACAGGTTCCCAGAAGCGGTGGATGGCTCCTTCCGTTTGTCCATGCTCCCTCAACCATTGCAAAAAGCTATTGCCGTCATCTGCCAAAGGGCGGCGCATCATCGCCGCGAGCCCACGAGCAATGGCTACTTTATCCGGCA
>JBDTLH010000043.1:0-4791 GCA_039934875.1 Acidobacteriaceae bacterium
GTAGGTTTGTATCCATCTTAATTCTGTGCGCAGGAGAGATCATGGCATTGGAGATCGGAAAAGTAGAGTTGCAGAAACCAGAGCTTGAGCAGGTGGTGATCGTGTCGGGAGTCCGCACCCCGGTGGGCAAGTTTCAGGGATCGCTGTCGGACTTCAGCGCGGTGCAGTTGGGCGCGCTGGTGGTCAAGGAGGCGGTGAAGCGCGCGGGACTGAAGCCGGAGCAGATAGACGAGTGCATTATGGGCGATGTGTTGCCGGCGGGATTGGGGCAGAATCCGGCGCGGCAGGCGGCGATCTTTGGCGGCCTTGCAAATGAGGTCGCGGCGATGACGATCAACAAGGTCTGCGGCTCGGGGTTGAAGGCGGTGGCGCTGGCGGCACAGGCGATCCAGACCGGCAACTCGGAGATCGTTGTGGCGGGCGGCATGGAGTCGATGACCAACGCTCCATATCTCTTGCCGGGCGCGCGCAAGGGCTACCGGCTGGGCAATCAACAGGTCGTGGATTCGATGGTGAACGACGGACTGTGGGACATCTACAACAACTACCACATGGGCGTGACCGGCGAGAATGTGGCGGAGAAGTATGGCATCACGCGCGAAGAGCAGGACGAGTATGCGGTGAATTCGCATCGCAAGGCGGCGGCGGCGTGGAAGGAAGGGCGCTACGACTCGCAAATTCTGCCGGTGGAGATTCCGGCGAAGAAGAAGGGGGCCGAGCCGACGTATTTCAAGACCGATGAGTCTGTCCGCGCAGACACCACGGTGGAGGCGTTGCGCGGGCTGAAGCCGGCGTTTAAAAAAGATGGAACGGTGACGGCGGGCAATGCTCCGGGGGTAAATGACGGAGCAGCGGCGCTAGTGGTGACCAGCGGACGCAAAGCCGCGCAACTGGGCCTCACGCCGATGGTGCGTATTGTGGCGCAGGCGGCGAGTGGAGTGGAGCCGAAGTGGGTGATGATGGCTCCAGTGACCGCAATCCAGAAGATCTGGCAAAAGACCGGTTGGAACAAGGACGAGGTGGACCTCTACGAATTGAACGAGGCGTTCTCGGTGCAGGCGATTGGGGTGAGCCGCGAGCTCGGCCTCGACCTGAGCAAAGTAAACGTGAACGGCGGGGCGGTGGCGATTGGGCATCCTATCGGCGCGAGCGGCGCGCGGGTGCTGGTGACGCTGATCTACGAGATGATCCGGCGCGATGCGAAGAAAGGGATCGCGGCGCTCTGCCTGGGCGGAGGCAATGCAGTCGCGATGGCGGTGGAGAGATAGTTGCTAGTTGTTAGTTGCCGGTTTTTAGTTGTGAATCACCATGACTGTCGTTATCAACGGAGAGCGGCGCGAGATCGAGGCGGCGAATGTCGCAGAGTTGGTGTGTGCGCTCGAACTCAGCGGAGACCGAATTGCGGTGGAACAGAATTTGGAGATTGTCCCTCGCGCGGGATGGGAAATGGCTGGGGTGCGGGAGGGCGATCGATTCGAGATTGTGCATTTTGTGGGCGGCGGATGAGGGGAGCGTAGGATCCGAAGTGAGGAAGCGGCGTTCCAAAGCGATGCAGCGTTGGCTTCTAGGCGAACCCCCATCCTAAGTAGATAAATTGAATTGCGGCGCTTCCGTTGTCGTTGGGCGTCGTCCAACTGTCAGGTCAATGATGCAGTTCCAGCCGCTCCAATCCGAAAGACGCAAGCCAAGACTCTGGATGGGAGTCTCGGTGGCGCTTCATGCGGGGCTGGTGATGGCGCTACTGCTCGCCGACCGCTCCGGGCCGGTGGTGCTTACCCCGTCGGCGTTAATGAAGGGCGACAACGGCAGATCGATGGCGCTGGTTTATCTCGCACCATCTAAGCCCGCGCCAGACCCGACCGATTTTGCCGAGAGCTCCGAGCGGCACAAGCTCCAGCTTCCGCGGCGGACCAAATTGAAGCCAAAGCCGCGGTCTCCCGCTTCAGATCGCGATGTGATCGCAAAGAGCGAGTCGCCGAAGATGGGAACTGCCCAGGGGTCCGCCTATTACGGAGACAGCTCAGGACACGATGTGCGTCCGGCGTTGCCGATCGTCTCTCCCGATCCGCCGGTTGACAGCGCAGATCTGCCGCAAGGCTTAGAGGGCGATGTCATCGTCGAAGTCACGATTGATGTGGCCGGCAATGTGATTAAGGCCAAGCTCTTGCAGGGAATCGGGCACGGGATCGAAGAGAAGGTAATTCCCGTGGTGCAGAGATGGAAATTTACTCCGGCCATGCTGGATGGAGCGCCGATTGCATCGCGCCAGGACGTGCATTTCCACTATCCTTCTTAGCGCTCTTAGCGCTACCCGCGCTAATCACACGGCGCGCAGGCTGGGCGTGGATTTCAGGTGTGCGGGATCGCCCAGGAACAGCTTTATCTTTTCCAGTAGCTCGGGAAATAGATTGTCTTTCTGCAGAACAGTTTCTACGTTCTTGCCGCCGTCAATCGGGCCGTATCCAGTGACGATGATGACCGGGGTGTGAGGGCTTTTTTCCCGGATCTTCTCGGCGAGTTCCACGCCGTTCATCCCTTCCATGCGGAAGTCGGTGACTACCACGTCAATATTCTGTTGCTCGAATTTGGCGAGTGCATCGGCCGCACTGTAGGCGCTGACGGCTTTGTAACCCTGCATCTCAAGGATTTCACAACTGAGCCGGGCCAGCACCTCATGATCGTCAACAAACAGAATCACCTTCATTGCACATCTCCCAAAGCAGCGCTCCGCCTTCGAGCAGACGTAGCGCGCATCTACTTGGTTTCGGAAAAGAGCGGAAAGGATGCCCTTTCCGAGAATTGTTTTCGACCAGAGTGCAGAGTCAAAAAGAAGCAACTCCGGCGCAATGAGATCTGTGGAGAATCATAGTTTTGGATGTTCCTTAGAAAGAAAAAATTAAGGCTAGAAAAAAAGAACCGGGCGCCGTCTGCCGGACGGCTCCTGGTTACCAAAGTTTGCAGGTTTTCAGGCGATGTTACGCACGCGTGGATCACGCTCCGCGATTCCGGTATCAGTGATTCCACGCGGGTTCACCGCATGGGCCCCGCCAGTTCCGGCGGCGATCATGCTGAGCACGAGCGTGAAGAAGAGCCACCATCCGCCAGTGACAAGGGTATGCACGATGTATCCCTCGCCCGGGGTGGCGGTCGGGGTCGCGCTTGCCGCGGAGATCACGGACATGCTGACGACCAAAGCTGTAGTAAAGATGCACATGCCAAAGGTAACCAGGCCATGCCACATTCCCACGCTACGGTCGATGGTGCCTGACATGCCGCCAGCAACTCGCCCGGCGAAATGCAGAGCAATAATGGAAAGAATGATCATCCATATACCCAAGCCAGTGGCGATCCCCGTACCAATTGGATTGGCTGAAGCGGGGTTGGTTGCGCTGGCGAAGATCGCCGCGCCAAGAACTCCGAATGTGACCTCAATTGCCAGAAATACGAAGGTCCCCGCGAAGATGGATGACCAGGAAAATCTACCGTAAAGCGGCCGAACTAAAGTATCCGTTGCCATAAACTTCCTCCTTAATTATTTGTCTTAATCGTTCCATTAAGTAGGATTCAGCGAAACGGCAGCGGGTTTTCGAGAGGAACGTCTGTGTGAGCGGAAATCGTGAGTTTCGGGACAGAGCTCTCCCGGGTACTTGCAGACCATCATCATTGCGGATGCACCGGGAGTGGTTCAGTCGCGGGGTTTGAAGCAGGAACGCCCAGCCCGGCAGATATGGGCGTGGGCGAAGTGGTCGTCCGGTCCGGCGGATCCCATGGTGTCCACGCACCAGTAAACGGCGGTGGTGGAAGAACCCTCCTGCCAAAAATCGGCGCTGCCCAGGAAGGCGCTGAATGAGTTCTTGGTACGCAGGCGGCGGCAAACTCCGGAGCCCTGATCCAGCAGGTTGTCCTGGTTATTGAGGATGTTGAGTTCGCTCATGCGTTGGCCTCTTTCGTCATGCCGGCAGCGCGCAATAGAGTGCGGCTGATGATGGTCTCGAAGACCGGTACTTTATACGCGTTGTGGGCGAGCGGTGCGGCGCCGGCCATGGCGTCGTGCGCGGCGGCGGCGGCGAGTTCCCCCGAGAGTTGCTGTCCCCTCAACCGCGCCTCAGCCGATTTGGCCCGGTAGGGAGTCGGTGCTGCGGCCCCAAGAACCACGCTCGCTTTGCGGACTGTGGAACCGTCGAAATCAAGCACCACGGCGACATCCGCGATAGGCCAATCGAAAGACTGCTTCTCCATCTCTTTGTGATAAGCCGAACGGGCATTTGCCGGAAGCGCGGGCAGCACAATGGCAGTGATGACCTCACCCGGTTGGAGTACGTTCTCGCGGGTCACATCCTGCTCGGGCGTGATGAAGAACTGTTCGAGCGGCATCTGGCGCTTGCCCTTGGCCGAGGTGATCTCAAGCGATGCCCCGTAGGCCACGAGTGGCACCGCCGTTCCCGAGGGATGAACGATGGCGCAGGTGCGATTGTCGAAGATGGCGTGGTACTGGTTTTCGCCATCCTGCGCGAAGCAGTGGGTGCCGCCTTTTTTGCGGCAATGAAAGTCTTCGCTGCGGAAATACCAGCAGTGCGGACGCTGCGCCAGGTTCCCCCCCAGGGTCGCCATGTTGCGGATCTGCGGCGTGGCGGCGGCGAGCGCGGCTTCGGCGAGCGCGGGATAGCGCTGCCGGATGAGCGGCGACTCCGCTAACTGCGCTACCGTGACCAGCGGCCCGATGGCGATGCCGTTCTGCGCCTGCGCGATCTGGTCGAGTCCGCTGATGTTGCGGATGTTGACCACGCGCTT
>JBDTLH010000044.1:0-12197 GCA_039934875.1 Acidobacteriaceae bacterium
GCCGGAATTTGATGGCGCCTTTGGCGGCAGGCCGCTGCTACTGCTGTACTTCATCGCCTGCGCCGCGGCGCTCTTATGGCTGCTTCGAATATTGCGCCGCAATGGAAGAGGCAAGCAAGCATGGCGCTTGGCGTTCCTGGTTTGCTGGGCGCTCCTGCCCATCCTGCTGGTGTTGTTCGCCTCTATCTTCCAGTCAATGCTGATAGCGAGATATTTCCTGATCTCCACTCCCGCCATCATGCTGCTCGCGGCTGCCGGGATTACCCAATTCCCGCTCCCGGCGCGATTCAAACAATTGCATCTCGGAACGGCGCTTTTGCTGTTGATTGTCGCAGTGCAACTCGCCGGTCTGCCGCGGTATTTTCTCCACCGGCTGAATTCCACAGAGTGGCAGACCGCCTCCAACTTCATTCTCTCTCAGCAGCGCCCCGGCGATGCCGCCATTTTCTTCGTTGCCCCCGGGCGCGACTTGTTCGATTACTACCGCGAGCGCAGCTCCCAGTTCTCTCGCCCACCTCTCTCCGCCATATATCCGGAGTTTCACGACGAACGCAATGACCCCCAGGTCATCGCTTATCTTCCTCCTCTGACAGATTCAATGCTGCAGTCCCTGCCGGCACGGCACAACCGGATATGGGTTGTTCTCTATCATGATGAATTGCCCATGACCAGGCCCGTGCGGCAACGCATCATTGCTTCGCTCAATAGTTCCTATACCCCGGTGCAGGTCAGAAATTTCCCAGAGCTTTCGGTGCTCCTGTACGCGAAGCGTGCTCCGCAGAGCTTGGCGGGGCACTCTTCTCTTGCTCTAGGGCAGGGCAACGGCAATGCCACGTTTTAACCCGTCCTCACTACTCAACCGGTTCAACTTGTAGCAATTTCGCCTGCTCGCTCTTCCCGCTCAACCGCTTGTGCCTGCCCAGTGCGCTTCCAATTGCCTCGCCGGGCCCGCCACAAAGGCCTCCAACCTTCCCTCATCTGCGGAGGTGCGCCGCTGCGCGTAGCGCATCAGTTCCACCCTGTTTGATATCCCAAGCTTCTCGAAGATATGGAACATGTAATTCTTCACGGTGTTCTCGCTGATCTTCAACACGGACGATATCTCCCGGTTGCTCAGCGCCTGCAGCACGAGTGCCACAACTTCTTCTTCCCGCTTGGTCAATAGTTTGTGGCCCTTCACGTCGCGCACGTCAACCTCTACCGTGTCCGCCAACGCTTCCAGAATGAAGCTGAGCTCTCGCGCCTCCGCCCACACCTTCCCGCGGCTCACTTCCAGAATGCATTGCAGCAGATTGCTCAAGCATTCGTCGCGATACACCACGCCCTTCGCGCCCGCCTTGAATGCCTGCAACACGGACTCCCGTCCACATGTATCCGCAAACAACACGATGGGCGCTTCAGGATGCAAGCCATGTAATCGTTTCGCGCTGCGATACGGCCCGCCGTCTGCCGTCACGTTGGCCATGAGCACGACCGGTGACGCCATCCCTCCCTCCGCAATAATGTTGCTGGCCGCTTTCGTGTGCTCGGCGTAGCTGCAATGAGTTCGCGGCGCCAGCGATTGCAACCCCTTCGCAAGCAATTCGCCCTGTAGCCTGCTCGCGTCGCAGATAATGACCCTGAGAAGCTCAGGGATCGTTGTTTCATATTCGCCGGATCGGGCCGTGGCTGTTGCCCGTAGCGGGCCGCGATTGACCGCGACCTCTCCACTTATGTGCATAGTCCCATCTCCTCACAGCTTGTGAGCCTCATCTGAGATCGGATAAATAACTGCGGCCAAGCAGGCAACAGCCGTCAATCGTCTCACACAGAATTGAACAGGGGAGGGACTCAACTCTTATTGTGAGTTTCTAATTCTCTGGCTTCGCATTCAATTCCCTAAATGTTCTCTGCTCAGCAACCTATGTTCCCGGATTGGTAACTATTTATCTATTACCGGACGCCAAAACTTACTTGCCGTGTACTATGCCGCACAGAGATTCCCGAGTCGCCATGGTTAAATATCGACGCGCCTTTCAATAGGTTCCCAAGTCACCTATATATCGTTACCATTTAATTCACAGGTTACTTTTTTATCTAGTACATTGCTATTACATCTGAGTCACTCGTTTGACTCGCTCGCTCCAGGCCCTTTCCCCCTGAACTATCGTTGTATGGTTTCATCCGACACTTGAAAGCAGGAGGCAATTTGCCTGACGATCATTTTTTTGTAATAGGGCGCTTCACCGTCGATCTTCTCTCTCATCAGGTCCGCTGCAACGGCAGCCGCGTGCTTGTTCAGGAGCAGCCTTTACTGGTGCTCGCTGAGCTGCTAAAGCGCGCGGGCCAGCTTGTTACCCGCGAAGAATTGCATCTCAAGCTGTGGTGCAAGCACCCCGAAGTTGATTTCGAACACAGCTTGAATAAAGTGATCCATAAGCTTCGCGCGGCATTCGCTGACGACCCTGACAATCCCGCCTACATCGAAACTATCTCTCGTCGCGGTTACAGGTTCATCGCCCCTGTGCTTTCTTCCCATAGGAATCTCAACGAGGTCCACGCAGCGCGGCACAACATCCGCATTGCGGTTTTCCCCTTTTATGGCGTCGGCAATAACTGCCTGGAGCTGCGCGACGGGCTTTACCAGGAAGTTATTGCTCAGCTCGGTTCCTGTTTCGAGCAGGGAATTACTACCATTGCTCTTGCGAACGAACATCCTCCCAGCAGCGAAGATGAGAGATATGTATTAGCGCGCAGCCTTGACCTGGACTACTGGTGCCTCGGCAGACTGCATAAGCGCGATGTCGGGTTTCGCTTCACGTTCATGCTCGTGGAACTGAATACACGCTCTATCGTCTGGGTAAAGAAATTCATTCATGACAGCGAGGCCATCGATGCAGGCCCGGACTTTCATGTGCGCACCGCCGAGGAGATCTGCCGCGAGGTGACGGAGCGCATTGTTCCCGGCGCTCGCCCCGGTATGCTCCAGAGGAGCATGAGCGCCGCAGTGTAGAACAGAACGCATTCGATATTGCTGATGAAGTGGTTTACCCAGGATCCATAGGTTTGGGC
The DNA here is from genome assembly GCA_039934875.1 of Acidobacteriaceae bacterium. Classification (GTDB taxonomy): domain Bacteria; phylum Acidobacteriota; class Terriglobia; order Terriglobales; family Acidobacteriaceae; genus JBDTLH01. The sequence continues at coordinate 3,052 of JBDTLH010000044.1, forward strand.
GATTGTCGGAATCAGGGGTCGCTCTCATGTTCATGTTTTGACAACGAGGTGAATGAAATGCAGCAACTAGAAGAACCGACTAGCCTTAACCTGACTGCGGATACTTGTCCGCGCGAGATATCGGCCTGGTATGCCTTGCAGATGCGCTATCAATGCGAGAAGCGGGCGGACCGCGTTCTTCGCGACCAGGGCTTTAAGACACTGTGCCCCTTCTTTACTGAGACCCATCGTTGGAGCGATCGGCGCAAGCACATCGAAACTCCGATGTTTCCCGGATACGCCTTTGTACACTTGACAGCCACTCCTGAAGCTTGCGTAGAGGTCCTGAAAACCCCCGGGGTGGTCCGTTTCATTGGCTATGGCAGGGCCCTGGGTCAGGTGTCGGACCAGGAGATCGCCGCCATCGAGAGGGTTGTTTCCAGCGGCCTCCCTTGCGCCTCCGCCGAGTTTCTTCCCATCGGCGCAAAAATTCGTGTCCTCGGCGGCTGCCTCGATCAACTCGAAGGCATTTTGCTGGAAATTAGGGGCGCCCGTGAAGTCGTCCTCTCCGTGGGGGCCATTCAGCGTTCTATTCGCGTCCCCATCGGCTCTTATCAATTCGAGCGCTGCTGATCTTCCACATTGCCGACGGAGGTGGGAAGGGAAGTGCTTTAGTTCTCTCGGCTATTTGCCAGCTTCCTCTGTGATCTCTCTTGACCCGCATTACTATTACTCAAAGCTATTCACAGTGCCGCTCTCTAATCTTTGATAAACTATCCTGGTGGACCTGCCCCCCCTCACCTACCTCCGCCAGGACGATACTCATCGCCTTATCCCCGCCCGCTTTAGCGCCGGCGGCAGCGTCCTCGATCGCCTCGCCGACAACCCTGACGAGCTAGACGCGATCTTTGAACTCGACGGCGCAACCAACGAGCGCCTCCTGGGAGAGGCAGGGCGCCTGCCCGGCATCGGCCTTCATGAACTCGTCTTCGGCGTCTCCTACGCCCAAATCGTCAACGCCGCCTTTACCCATCCGCATCCCCGGGGAAGCCGTTTCAACGGGCCTCACCGCGGCGTCTGGTATGCTGCCTTCTCCCGCAAGACCTGTGAAGCTGAAGTCGTCTTCCACCGCCTCCAGGAGCTCGCGGAGATCAACTGGCGCGAAGAAGAGATCGCCGAATACGTGGACTACCTCGCCGATTTCCATGCAGAGTTCCACGATCTTCACGCCAAAGATCTTCCTGCCAGCGATTTTGGTTCCGGTGCTGCTGCTGGTGGTCAGCATCGCGCACCGGACCGGCGCGGCGGTCCTTCCTTTACCGAGTGTCTTTCACACGGCAGCTACACCGCCTCTCAGGCGTTCGGAGCAAAACTTCTGCAGGCAGGCTCAACCGGAATCATCTATCCCAGCGTCCGCCACGCAACCGGCACCTGTATCGCGTGCTTCCGTCCCACCCTCGTCATGAACGTCCGCCAGGGAGTCAGCTTGGCCATCCCCCTTCGCTTGAGCCAAGAGAAGCAGGGAAGGAAACCGCGGCCGCGGCTCTTAACCTGATGCTCGCGTTGCCGGCGTTTACGTTCCATGGGATCGCCCCAATCATCACCAGATGGAGAAATCCAACGGGACAACTTCTACGTCCAGCAATGCTCTTCCCAACAGTGTAACTAAGTTGATTTTCCATAATATCTGTTATCGGACATAATGGCCGCAGGGCAGGCATTGTTCACTTCGCTGTTGCCGAGCACCCCCTAACACGCTGGTTAGCACAAACAAACATCAGATATCGATCAAAATACGCATTTTTGCATCGCATTTTGACCTGTTTCAAGGGGGTTTAAATCAACACGATTTTCGGCTGAAAAAGCGTTCCCGCGACTCGGCTGGCGATCGCAATCAGCTCCGACTGTCCCCGGAAGACCTTGACCAGCTTGGACTTAGACATCTCCGGCAAGTTGATCGCCGCCCCATGCCGGATACCAACCTCGGCCCTTTCGTCGGCGGTAACGGAAGGCATCTCCGGAAGTATCTCCCGGGCATGCAATCCGACCTTATCTCCTTTAGACACAGCCATTTCCAACTTGTCCAGCGTGATCGCATCGGCAATTGAAAACGCCCCTGCCCGCACCCTCCGCAAGCGCGCCAAGTGCGCCCCACATCCTGCCAATTGGCCCAAATCATGCGCCAGCGAGCGCACGTAAGTACCCGCAGAGACATTGCAGTGAAACTCTAAGTCTTGCCCGTCAAGTGATAGCAAAATAAAGGAATATACCTCAACCGCAACTGCTTTGAGTGCCGGAGTTTCATGCTTGCGCGCCAGCTTGTACGCAGGTACGCCGTTGATCTTCTTGGCGGAAAAGACCGGCGGAACCTGAGATATCGAACCCCTGAATTGCTGCGCGAGTACCCGCAATTCTTCAAGTGTCACATCAAGTGTTCTCTCCGCTCCCGACGCCTCGCCCTCCGCATCGTAGGTGTCGGTCGCGAATCCGAAGCGGATCGTACCCTCGTATTCCTTCTCAGCATCGCCGAAGAACGGTGCCAGCCGGGTCATCTTTCCCAGCACCAGAGGGAGCACTCCAGTCGCCATAGGATCCAGGGTTCCGAGATGGCCCACAGAGCGCTCGCCGCAAATGCGCCGCACCCGCGCGACAACATCGTGCGAGGTGATTCCCTGTGGCTTATCAATGATAAGAACGGCATTCATATTGAATTCTGCTAACCTTTCTGCTAATCCCAATTGCTAAAAAATTTATCTGCAAGCTTCTAGATGATACCTCTGCGCGATGACGCACCAAGATTTACGGCTCCCGGAATCACATGGTTTCTGATTGCGCTCAATACGCTGATATTTCTTTATGAGCTTTCACTCCCGCCGCATCTTCGAGAGGTTTTCCTGCGGCAGTTCGGGGTCACGCCTATTCTCTTCACCCATTCCGGCACTGTGCCCTGGTTCACCCTGATTTCCTCGATGTTCCTCCATGGAAGTTGGCTGCACCTTATCTCCAATATGTGGGTGTTGTACATCTTCGGAGACAATGTGGAAGACCACCTCGGCCATTTTCGTTACCTGTTGTTCTATTTCGGCTGTGGTATCGCCGCCTCTGCGCTGCAGATTCTCTTGAGTGCAAATTCGCGCATCCCGAGCGTGGGGGCCAGCGGCGCAATTGCCGGGGTCATGGGCGCTTATTTCCTGCTCTTCCCGGCGGCTCGCGTGCTCACCTGGGTTCCCTTTCTGGTTGTCTTTTTCTTATGGCTGCCAGCCTGGATCGTGCTCGGCTATTGGTTTATAGTGCAGTTTCTCAGCGGCGCGGCGACCAGCATTGGCAGCACCGCGAGCACGTTGCACGGCGGGGGGATCGCGTTTTGGGCCCACGTCGGAGGGTTTGCCGCTGGGTTGCTACTGGCTAAATTGCTGCCCGCCCGCCATACGCATTTTCGCATTTAGAGGGACTGTTGCAATTTGGGCGCGATCAAAGAAAAATGTCGCGTTCGATTGACTGCGGGGACGCGGGCGCTCCGGATGGAGATATCACTAAAGTATGCCCGCGGAAGGCATAAGGACCAGTTCATCGAGCGATGCTTCAGGCGGCAGCGTGACTGCCTGCAGGACCATCTGCGCGACCGTCTCGGGCCTCATCATTTTTTCGCGAGGGGCATTCGGCCAGAATTGTTGCCAGATCTCAGTGTCAGTGGCGCCCGGGAGCAGCGCCACCACGCGGATACCACGCGGCCGCAACTCTTCCCGCAATACGTTTGTGAATCCTAGAGCGCCATGTTTTGCCGCCGCATACGCCGACATGCCCACGAACGCGTGCTTCGCGGCGGGCGAGAGATTGTTCACGATTACCGAACCCCGCGGCATGATGGGCAGCGCATAGTGGGTGGTGAAAAATGTGCCATTTAGATTCAGATTGATCGCCTTGTGCCATGTCTCAAGGTCGAGCTTATCCACCTCGCTGAGGGAGTGGGCAGCGCCGGCATTGTTGATCAGAATGTCGAGCTTGCCGTTCTGGCGTTTAATCTCTCCGATCACGCCCTCAACTTCCGAAGGATTGCAGTGGTCGCAAGCCAGTGGAGTCGCCCCAATCTCATTGGCAGTACGCTCGAGAACAATCGCGTCGCGTCCTGTGATATAGATCTGCGCATCCGCGGCGGACAGCGCGGTGGCAATAGCGCGCCCGATGCCGCGGCTGCCGCCGGTAACCAACGCCACCTTGCCTGCCAGTGCGCGCGTGTCTTCCGGTATCAGAGCGAGCTCCCATTCTTATAGCGGACCAGCGAGAGAAACTCCTCCCGGGTGCGTTGATTATCGCGAAACTCGCCGAGCATCGCCGAAGTCACCGTAGAAGAGTGCTGTTTCTCGACTCCGCGCATCATCATGCAGAGGTGGCGGGCTTCAACGATCACGCCGACTCCCGCGGGGGCGATGGCGCGTTGGATGGCTTCAGCGATTTCGGTGGTGAGGCGCTCCTGTACTTGCAGGCGCCGGGCGAAGATATCCACCAGGCGCGGAAATTTGCTGAGACCGATCACCTTGCCGTTGGGAATGTAGGCGATGTGGACCTTGCCAATGAAAGGCAACATGTGGTGTTCGCACAGAGAATACATTTCAATGTCTTTGACGATGACCATTTCGTCGTAAGTTACGTCGAACATCGCACCGCGGAGGATTGCATCGGGGTCCTCGGTATATCCCTTGGTAAGGAACTCGACCGCGTGGGCCATACGCTCGGGAGTGCGCTTTAACCCGTCCCGCTCTGGGTCCTCGCCGATGCGCACCAGCAATTCGCGGTAGAGGTCTTCGAGGGAGGCCTCGGTAATGGTGGGGGCAACTTGCATCACGGATGCAAGGCCGGCGGTCGTTTTCATTGGAACCTCTTCCCTGCTCTGTGATACTCAAATGCGTTATGGCTGGTCTCTTCCACGCGCACCCGTTCCAACTTTGCGTCCGAGAAGTTGTGCTCAACCTGATCAAAGATGCGTCTGCACAGCGCTTCGGTAGTGGGAATTTGGTTACGGAAAAATTCATCCTGGTTTAGATTGCTTTCGTGAAAGCGCTCAATGAGCTTGGATTGCATAAAGCCGTCCAGGTCGGCCAAATTACAGACCATCCCGGTAACGGGATCAACTTCACCGCTCAGAGTTATCTCCACCGTGTAATTGTGCCCATGTCCGTGCGGGTTATTGCATTTGCCATAACAATCGCGGTTTTCTTCGTCGCTTAACTCGGGGTTGTGCAGGCGATGGGAGGCGGAGAAGCGATAGCGCCGGTTGAGGTGCACATTCATGCGCCGGGCTCTCCGTAGTAGTCGGCGAACAGATCGGTATTCTCGAAGATGCGGACGCGATAGAGTTTCGCCGTGCCCTGCTGGTTGATATGGGGCGCGAGCCGCCGCCATGCTACTACCGCCAGATTCTCAGTGGTAGGCATCAGCACCGCAAATTCGGCCACTTCCTTGTTGAGATGGCGATGGTCAAAAGGCGCAATCACCTCGTGGTTCAATATCTCTTTCAGTTGCTTGAGGTCCATCACAAATCCCGTTCTGGGATCAACTTCTCCCGCGACGGTGACCTCGACGACGTAGTTATGGCCATGCCCATTGAGGTTGCTACACTTGCCGAAGACGCGGCGGTTCTCTTCCTCAGACCAATTTGGATTGTGATAAAAGTGCGAGGCCGAAAATTCGGCTCGCCGTGACATCAAAACCATTTATCTCCTCAGAGTCGCGGAGTCGCGAAGCCCAAGTCTCGCACTCGCGAATTCCCCGCTGCCTTTATTATAGTTTGTGGCCCTGCTACGTTTATCTGTTCTGACTATCATCGCGTTCGTGCTGTCTGGCTGCGACCGCGGATCTCACCCCGAGCAAATCGGCAAGCTAGCGCCGGATTTCACAGTAACTGATTCCGGCCACGCCATTTCGTTACATGATTACCGGGGAAAGGTCGTAGTGCTCAACTTCTGGGCAACGTGGTGTCCTCCTTGTGTTGAGGAAATGCCGTCGTTGATGAAGATGCAGAGTGAGCTTGGAAAGGAGGTCACAGTGCTGGCGGTGAGCACGGACGAGAGCGGGCCTGCGTATCAGCAGTTTCTCTCCGACCGCCACATCCGGCTGCTCACTGTCCGGGACCCCTCGCAGAAGAGCAACCAGGCATATGGAACGGCGAAGTTTCCTGAGACGTACATAATCGATAAGTACGGCATAATCCGCAGAAAGTTCATTGGCGCGGTGATCTGGACGAAGCCGGAGATCGAAAAATACTTGATGGAGCTTGCGGCGGAGTAGCTTCGAGTACAACTCAATGGCGGTTTTCACAATCTTTAGCGCGTGGCATTCGCAAAGAGCATCAGCAGGAAAAAGGCCCCGAACTCAGTAGATTGGCGCAGACTGCGGGACCAGGCCCGGCGGCGCTTCGGCATTGAGCAGATTCGCCCGCAGCAGCGCGAGATCATGGAAGCGGCGCTGGCAGGACACAGCGTACTCGGCATCCTGCCGACCGGCGCGGGCAAGAGCCTGTGCTTCCAGCTTCCTTCGCTGCTGTTGCCGCATCCGGTAGTAGTCGTCTCTCCTCTGATCGCGCTGATGCAGGACCAGCAGGCGCACGCTGAAGATGCCAGCCTGACGGCCGCGCGCATCGATTCGACGCTTCTGGCGGCGGAGAGGAAATCGGCAGCCGCACAGGTTGAATCAGGCGAAGCAAACCTTATCTACGCAACCCCGGAGCAACTGGAGAAGCCGGAATTCCGTAAGCAACTCCGCAAAGCCGGCGTTTCCCTGCTGGTGGTGGATGAAGCCCACTGCATCTCGCAATGGGGACATGATTTTCGTCCCGCCTATCTCAGCTTGAAAAATGCGATCCGCGATCTCGGCGGCCCTCCCGTAATGGCGCTCACCGCGACCGCGACCCATGAAGTCGTCAACGATATTCTCGAACAGCTCGGCCTTGCCCGCGCGCTGATCGTGAATGACAGCATCGAGCGCGAGAACCTTTTTTTCGAGGTGCTGCACACTTCCACGGCTGAAAAGAAGCAGGCGCAATTGCTGGAGAAAATTGAGCAGGCGAACGGCTGCGGCATCGTATATTGCGCGACTGTCCGGGCCGCCAATGAGCTGTATGAGTGGCTGCGGGAGCAGGGAGTCCAAGCCGGGCACTACCACGGCCGCTTGCCGAAGAAGGAACGCGCCCAGGCGCTCGATGATTTTATGGAAAACAGGTTCCGCGTGGTGGTGGCAACCAAGGCATTTGGGCTTGGGATTGATAAGCCGGACGTCCGCTATGTAGCCCACTATCAATTTCCTGATTCGCTGGAGAGCTACTATCAGGAGGCGGGGCGCGCGGGACGCGACGGCAAGCCAGCGCGTTGCACGTTGCTCTATCGCACGGCGGACAAGCGGGTGCAGACGTATTTTATGCTGGGGAAGTACCCTCCGGCGGCTGAGGCGGCGAACCTATTTGCCATCTTGCAAAAACGATCCGAGCTAGGCGGCTGCGCGCCAGTGAATTTGACTGAAGTGGCAGCCGCCTCAGGGGTGGGCGAGAAGCGCGCGAAGGTAATCGCGAATATGCTGGTCGGGGCGGAGCTGGCGACGCGAGCAAGAGGCGGATTGCGGATCCGCAAAAATGCTGGCGAGGCGGAAGTCCTGCCTGCGCTGCATGAATTCGAGCGGCTGGCAAACGGCGACCGCGAGCGCCTGGATCAGATGATCGCCTATGCCCAGAGCGCTCTCTGCCGGGTGCGCCTGCTCAAGCGATATTTTGGAGAAACAGCGGATAGCGATTGCGGCAACTGCGACAATTGCCTGCGCAAGAGCTCGCAGCCGGAGATCACGGCTCCAGCGCGCGATCCGCATACGGTTTCGATTCAGACCGCAACCGTGGACTTGCAGACCACTGCGCCGGAAGCGTTACCGCTTCGCGCTCCGAAGATTCATCAAGGAGATCAAGTGCGGCACCGCAAATTCGGAGTGGGCGAGGTGATATCGGCGGAGACGGATTCGGTCGAGATCGAATTTGTAAGCGTCGGCAAAAAGTTGGTGAAGCCGAGGTTCGTGCGCAAGCTCGCTTAGAGCTTCACATTGCGCAGGCGCAGCGCATTCGCGATCACCGACACCGAACTCAAACTCATTGCGGCGGCGGCGATCATCGGGCTCAAGAGTATTCCGAAGAAAGGATAGAGGATACCGGCCGCGATGGGCACTCCGAGCGCGTTATAGACGAATGCAAAGAAGAGGTTCTGCTTGATGTTGCGCAGCACCGCCTGGCTGAGACGGCGAGCGCGCAGGATTCCGCGCAGCTCGCCCTTTATCAAAGTGACGTTGCCGCTTTCCATGGCGACATCGGTGCCGCTGCCCATGGCGATGCCGATGTCCGCTTGCGCCAGCGCGGGAGCATCGTTGATTCCGTCTCCCGCCATGGCGACGACGGCATGTTTGCGGGCGTCGCGAACAATCTCCAGCTTGCGCTCGGGCGAGACCTCGGCTGCGAAATCCGTTATGCCCAATTGCTTCGCCAAGGCCGATGCGGTGGCGCGATTGTCGCCGGTAATCATCTTGATGCGCACCCCCTCGCCGGCAAGCGCTCGCAATGATTCTGAGACATTGGCCTTCACCGGATCAGCGATGCTAATCGATCCGGCGAGCCGGTCATTGGCGGCGACGAAGACGACAGTGCGTCCCAGGCTGCGCTCTTGCGCGGCTATGGCCTCCGATTCCGCCAAGCCCTCTATTTGGAAAGAGGAGAGCCACTCGGCGGTTCCGATTCTGAGAAAATGCGCATTGAATTCCGCCTGGATTCCATTACCGGTAAAGCTTTCGAAGGAGACGACAGGAAAGGGATTTATCCCGCGCTCACGGGCGGCGCGAAGGATCGCCGCCGCCAGCGGGTGCTCGCTGTTTTGTTCGAGCGAAACCGCGACTGCCATCAGGTCGTGCTCGCTGTATCCCGCAGCGGGATGCACTGCGACCACCGACGGCTTGCCTTCGGTCAAAGTGCCGGTTTTGTCAATCAGAAGCACGGTGACGGCCGCCATGCGCTCAAGCGCCTCGGCGTTGCGAAACAGGACGCCGGCATGCGCGCCGCGTCCGGTGCCGACCATTACCGCCATCGGTGTAGCCAGCCCCAGGGCACAGGGACACGCGATGATGAGCACGGCGACGGCGTTTACGAC
>JBDTLH010000045.1:0-7734 GCA_039934875.1 Acidobacteriaceae bacterium
GCGTCTCCGTGCCGGCAAACAGCAGCCCCTTCTGTTGCGTATCTTCGCGAAGGGTGCTGGTCGCCGCCCCGGCGGGAATGCCGTTGTCGATCTCCTTCCAGCTCTTGCCGCCGTCATGGGTGCGGAAGAGATGGGGCCGCATATCATCGAGGCGCAGCGTATTCACCGCCGCATACGCTGTCTGCGGGTCGAAGTGTCCCGCGTCCATGTTGAATACCTTCCACCACGGCTGCAACTCCGGCGGAGTCACATTGTTCCAGTTCTTGCCTCCGTCAGTCGTGGTCCAGATCAGGCCGTCATCCGTGCCCGCCCAGATACGGTTGACGTCGAGCGGCGAGGGCGCGAGTGAATATACCACTCCGCGCTGATTGGATTTTGCCGATGCCTGATTGCTGAATGCACCCACTGAGGCGGGCGTCTCCCAGGTTTTGCGCGTGAGGTCAGGACTGATCTCTGACCAGTTCTGTCCGCCATCAGTGGTCTTCCACACGGTGTTCGCGCCGAACAAGAGTTCATGAGGGTCCGCCGGCGAAAATACCAGCGGCTCCGTGCGTACCACGCGATAATCGCGCAGCGGCTTGGGTTCTACCTCGGAGACTTGTCCGTTGCGCCGGTTGTAGCGCGTCACCTTGCCGCCATATACCAGGTCGGGATCGAGCGGATCAGGCGCCGCATATCCATACTCCTCGATGCCCACCGGATGCCAGTCGTGAAAGGTAATGCGGCCGTCGTTGCTGCGGCTCAACACGCAGGCGGAGCCGCTGTCCTGCTGCCCCCCGCATACCCGATAGGGAAAGTGGTTGTCGGTCGAGACGTGATACATGGCCGCCGTCGGCTGGCTGAACCACTGGCTCCAGGTGCGCCCCGCGTTCACCGATACAATTGCGCCCTGATCGCTGGTGAGCAAAATGATGTTGGGATTCACTGGATTAATCCAGATGTCCTGGTAATCATCTCCGCCCGGCGAACCGCGCAGTCCAAACCACGTCTTCCCGCCGTCGCTCGACTTCCATACCACTGTGCTGCACACGTAGAGTACATCAGGATTTTTGGGATCGACTTTGGGCAGCGGCAGATCGCCGCCTCCAATGCGCGCCTCAGGCCGCGGATCGGTGGTTGTCCGCGTCCAGTTCGCGCCCTGATCGTCAGAGCGATAGATGCCCACCCCCTTCGCAGTCGCCACCGCGGCATAGACGCGATTGCTATTGCTAGGAGCTATGGCGATGTTCGCCTGCGTGATGCCGTCGGGAAGGCCGCGGCCGGTAAGCTGCGTCCAGTTGTCGCCGCCGTCCGTGGACTTAAAAAATCCTCCGTTAGGGCCGCCCCATTCTCCGTTCTCCCACGGTCCCTGGCGCTGCTCCCACAATGACGCGTAGAGCACATTGGTGTGAGTGGGATCCATCTCAACGTCGTAGGCGCCGGTATTGTCGTTCTTGTAAAGAACCTTCTTGAACGACTGGCCGCCATCGGTGGAGCGAAAGACGCCCCGCTCCGCGCTCGCTCCATAAGGATGTCCCATGGCAGCGACGAAGACCCTATTCGCATTGTGCGGATCGACGATTACCTGCGAAATCTGCTGGGTGTCGCGCAGCCCGAGATGCGTCCAACTCTTGCCGCCATCCGTGGATTTGTACATGCCATCACCGGTGGCAAGATCAGGCCGGTCCGCCAGCCCCTCTCCGCTGCCTAAATAGACGACATTGGAATCAGTGGGCGCAATCGCCATCGCGCCGATCGAGCCGGTGTCCTGCTGATCGAACAGCGGCCTCCAGGTCTCGCCGTAATCGTCGCTCCTCCACACGCCGCCATTCACTGCGCCGATATAAAACACGTTAGGCTGCGACGCGATACCCGCCAGTGCATGGGTCCGTCCCGCGCGATACGGCCCGATCTCGCGCCAATGCATGTCAGAGAATAATGCCGGATCGAGTCCTGAGGCGGCCTGAGCGCCTGCGGGCAAAACACTCAAAGACGAGAGCGCGAGCAGCGATAACGTGGAAATTAGATTGCGAATGGGCTTCAAATCCAGGTCCTCCAACGACGATCTTGTGGAAACGGACAAGTGTATATGAAGCAACTTCGACTTTCGAGCATCAAGTTTCAAAATCGCAAACGCTTCATTCCCGCAGATCGAATACCTCCAGCGTGACGTCATTCATCACCGCCAGCTCCCTGCCGTCCACCGACAACGCAAAGACCCCGCCGATCCGGGGAAACGGAACAATCGGCACCGTAGCCACAATGCGTCCGGTGCCAAGATCAGCAACTCGAATGCTGAAGTCTTTGCCCGAGGCGCGCAACTGTTCTGTCGTCTTGGCGTAAGGACCGCGCACCAGGGAGTACGCCAGCCGCGCGCCCTCCATGGCAGGCTGCGTGCGAACCACCGTCGAATGTTTGACCACATCCTTGAAGACCCGTCTGCCGCGCTCATCCACCACCTGCATCAGGCCGCAAGTCGCGTAAACAATCGAATCATCGCTCGCCGCTTCAAAGGCGACCGGACAATCGAACGCCATGCCGAGGTCAACGGTCTTGGGCTGCGGCACCGCAAAGTTCACTTGCTGTCCATGCCCCACGATGGCGATCCTCCGCACCCCACCAATCGACACGCCCTGCACGGTATAGGTCTTGAGAGTCGCGTATCCATCGCTCAGCACCACGATGGGGCCGCCATGGACCTCATATTGCCGCACAGAAGCGCGGGTCGCGGTATCGACCACGGTCACGTGCAGCATGTCTCCGGTCGAGCCCGCCAGCGTAATATACCGGCGCGACGGCGAAACTTCGACGCTTTCAATGTCGAGTGGAAGCTGGATGCTGCCGGTCGCCACGCACTCCCTGGAGTAAAAGACGACCTCGCGCCGCTGCACCAGCAGAAACCCGCCATCCGCGGTGGCGGCGAGGAAACGCAGCTCATTGCTTACCAGTCCCTCAAAACGATGCAGCAGTTTGCCGCTGTGCGGATCGAAGTGCAGCACCGTGGCCCGCTCCGTATTGAACGTGCGCTCATGATTGAGATCGAGCGACGAGTAAGCAGCGGGAAAGGCGACCACAATGCTGCCGTCTTTGAGGTACTCGAGGGCGCTGGTGAAAATGCGCGCCTTATATTCCCGGTTGGTCACCGGTTCAAGGCCATAAGGCCGTAAATCGATGCTCCTCAACTTCGCCTGCGCACTGGCCATAGCGCAGCAGCCTAGCAGTATAGCCAACACTCGCAGCGTCTTCATCCGGTCCCGATGCCTGGCTGCTATTCTCCGGTAAATCAATCCAAATAGCGAATCATCATCCCGATCGCCTGCCGTAAATCGACGGATTCAACTCCGGATCGTTATACATCTTCATCTGCCGATACAGTTTGAAGCGGCGCGTACCCGCCTCTACCTCGGCCATCAGATCGCGCAGGCATCCGGTCAGATCGGCGCGTTGCGCCAATAATATTTCAAGCCGCTGCCGGTTGCGACGCTGATGCTCCTCGCCCGCCGTGCCCCGCTGCGCTTCTTGCTGGGTGTGATAAACCTTCAACGCCAATATGGAGAGCCGGTCCACAATCATCGCCGGCGTCTCCGAGTTGAGACACGCTGCGGGATTCATCTCGGGAAAATTCTCCAGCAGGACCGCGTCGATACGCTCCACCAGATCATTGCGCTCTTGGTTCAACCCATCGATCTTGCGCTTCCCCCGAGCAATAGCGCGGTCATCGGCCAGCGGATCCCGGCTAGCATCCTCTTCATGCCACAGATCGAAATTCGCTCCATGCTGCGCCGCCACCAACTCTTCCAACTCATTATCCGATGGGACAGTAGACCCCCGCGAGCGGTGCCAGAGCTCAGTGAGCGCTGATTGCAGATCAGCGACCTGCTCTGCCTTGAATAGCTTATGACCCATGCCGCACTTATTTTATAGGGTTGGGAGAATCAAGGGTGCGGAAAAGAAGCAGCACCTCGCGCACGAAGCGGCTCTCTTCAGACGCTCTGCGGGACGTGGTAAAAACCAACAAAGGCACTACCCGCTACGGGGCAGTGCCTTGTTGCTATGGAGACTGCAAACGCGATCAGGCTTTGCCGCTAAAGAACCGGCGGCGGAACAACCCTGCCGCGCCTACCAGCCCTGTGCCGAACAAAGCGAGGGAAGAAGGCTCTGGTATCGGACTGCTGGAGGCAACAATCAACAACCCCGGATTTAGGCCATTGGTGAAATGCGCCCCGTCGGTGGCAAATGTGGGCCCATCCGGGAATTCAAACTCGATGCTTTTGTTGCCGTCGTAATTGACGAAGATATCCTCATCGGCACCCACAACGCTGAAGGTCACGAAATTGCACGAGGAAGAAGGAGCAGTCACAGTGCAACTTGTCAGGCTGCTGAAGGGTACGACCGTGGTGCTGGTAATCGGCGTGGGGCTGTCGTAAACGAAATTTATGACAGGAGAACCATTGAAACTGGTCCCGTTGAAACTATAAACAGTGTCGGCTTGCGCCAGGGGAGCGGCCAGCGCCAGCAGTGACGCTCCGCAGATGGCTAATACAAAGTTCTTCATTTGAAGTCTCCTGAAGGTAAAACAAAATCGGCAATGTTACGGTTGAAGGGCGCCGATTAGACATTCGGCATTTAGTTCTCTCTTGCGCTTCGAGAGAACCCGGCAGATCGTATTAGCTATCAGCCTTAACCCTGGTTAAGTGTCAAGGCGCATATCGATGGATATCCAGCCAGCAATATCCGGCAATTACTTTGTTGCCTCGATATGTCTATAGCAATTCGATAGCCAAATCACCGCCACGTACTTTCAACAACTTGCAGGGTAACTTACGGAAGGTGACTGCAACTCCTTGCACTTTAACCGTAGGAAAAGGGAAGATGTTTTCCCTTTCCAGGACAGCGATCAGTTCCTTCGTCCTCGGCAAAAAACGCGTTCATGATCTCGCCGCGCACTTCAGCGCTCGTAGATCTCAGCTAGAAAGCGTAACCTCTGCGCATCACCTGCTCGCAACTCCTCGGAACGCATACGCCAGCGCCAGTTGCCGCTACTTGTCCCGGGATAATTCATGCGCGCGGGCGTCCCCAAACCCAATACATCCTGCATGGGATAGATGGTGCACTCCGCGACCGAAGCCATCAACGTTCGGATAAACGCCCAATTCACTTCGGTAAAAACGAATTCGGGGTTAGACACTGGGTCCCCTATATCCAGGTACCTCACTGCATACTCATGCTGCCTCCGGATATCCTCCACAGACTCCGTGGCCGTCGCCTCCCCACGCTCCCACCAGCCCATCACGGTATCGTTGTCGTGCGTGCCGGAATACGCTACCCGGTCGCGGGTGTAATTGTGCGGCTTGAAGTAAGGCGCCTGCGCATCGCCGCCAAATGCAAATTGCAGGATCGCCATTCCCGGCAAGTGGTAGCGCATGCGCAGCTCCTCCACCTCCGGAGTAATGACCCCCAGGTTCTCGGCAAGGACGGGCAGGTCGCCCAGCGCCGCCTCCAATGCCGCAAACAACTTCTCCCCCGGCGCCTTCACCCACTCTCCTCGCTCCGCGGTCAGGGCGCCGCCCGGGGCTGGAACGCCGCCCGGGGCCGGAACCGGAACGCCGCCCGGGGCCGGAACCGGAACAAAGACCGCCCAATACGCCTCGAACCCGCGGAAGTGGTCGATGCGCAGAAAATCGAACTGCGACAGCATCGCCCGTACCCGCCGAATCCACCAGGCGAAGCCGCTCGCTTCGTGCCGCTTCCAGTCATAGATGGGATTTCCCCACAACTGCCCGGTCGCGCTGAAGTAATCGGGTGGCACCCCGGCGACCACCTTGCCTCTGCCCTCTTCATCCAGCAAAAACATCTCAGGATGCGCCCATACATCCGCCGAATCATGCGCAACATATATGGGAAGGTCGCCCATCAGCTTCACCCCGCGCTGCGCGCAATAGCGGCGCAGGCTGCTCCACTGCCGGGCAAATATCCATTGCGCGAACTTCTCCGCTGCGATCTCATCGCGCAAACGCTCCCCCGCCTCCCGCAGCGCCACTTCTTCGCGCAGGCGCAACGGACGCACCCACTCCAACCACGACCGCTCTCCGTGCGCCCGCTTGAGCGCGGCAAAAAGCGCGTAATCATCAAGCCAGTACGCGTTCTCACCCACAAAACGCTCATACTCCGCATTGGTCGGTGCACCCTCGGTGGGCTGACCCTCGGTGGGCTGACCCTTGATGGATACACCCTCGGAGGGTAGACCCCCGGCTTCAACCGGGGGATTTGCCCCCTTCCCCGATGCGGCTTCAGCCGCCGCGATCCTCCCAAACCTCTCATACGCTTTACGCAACAACGGCCATTTAAATCGCTTCACCGCTTCAAACTCCACCAGCGCTTCAGCGAATTCTGGTCCGTTGCCCAGATCGCTCCTATCCAGCAAACCATCATCCGCTAGATCATCGAAACTGATGAGCAGCGTGTTCCCCGCAAATGCGCTCAGCGCCTGATAAGGACTGTCGCCATATCCGGTCGGCGCAAGCGGCAACATCTGCCACATGGTCTGTTTGCCCTCCGCCAGCCAGTCCGCGAAGCGTCGCGCCTCCGGCCCCAAATCGCCGATTCCATAACTGCCGGGCAAGCTGCTCACGTGCAGCAGGATTCCGCTTGATCGCGGCCACTGCATCTACGCGCCCACTCCACCGCCGCGTACCATGCGCAGCAGCCCTTCAATGGGAATTGACATCCATCCTGAGCTCTGCACCAGATTGAAGTTCAACTCCTTGCACGCCCGGTCGATCAGATAGCAATTGAGCAACAACGAAAGTTCCGGGCCCTCCGGAGGAAGCAGTCTGCTGTTTTTCGTGCACGCCCGGTAGCTGCGCAAGAACTCCGTGCCCATCCAATGCGCCCAAAGTTCCGCCCACGCCTGCACCCGCTCGCGATTGGCGGCAGACTCCATCATCGCGGTGGCGCCCGCCGCATGGCGGTGGAAGGGGGCGTGCGAAGAATAGTAGAACGACCAGACCATCGCCGCCAGGTCCCGCGCCGGCGATGATTTGATGCGCCGCTCACTGGCCGGCCGGCTGGGATCACCTTCAAAATCAATGAACACAAAATCCTTGCCGGTAAACAACACCTGGTCCAGATGCAGATCGCCGTGCAGCCGGATGCGCGTGCTGTGCACCCGCGTCTCCCGCAATGGCCTGAGCACCGACCGCAGTTGTCCCTCTGCGCCCAGCAACTGCTCCGCCGGCCCGCGCAGATTTTCCGGCACATGGTCCAGATGCCCGCGCAGAAACTCCATCGTGCGTCCCAGCGTGCCTAAGAACCCGTGATAAATACTCTGCCGGTAGAAATCGGTAAACGGTTCGGGCACGAATTCGCCAAACTCAGCGGAAGCCAAGCTCATGTGCAGATCGCCCGCCCGCCCGCCCAGCAAACGGGCATATTGCAGCGGTGTTCCAAAGAGCTCCCGCACCTTTTTCGGCAACTCTCCATCCAGCTCAATCACTCCGCCCCTGGGCGCCCCGGGGACCTGGTCGGTCATGGCGCGCTCGATGAATATCTGGAACTGGTCGGAGAAATACGCCATCGCCCCCGCCTCGCAATGGATGTATTCCTCCATCAATCCCAGCACGATCCGTTCCATGCCGCGGCGGTATTCGAGCGTTCCCAGCAGCTTGGGCGCATGGGTGAATCCATTCTCCGTCAAGCGGCGCAACATCTCTTCTTCCGGGTTGTCTCCCTCATCCAGCTTTCTGAATAGCTTTA
>JBDTLH010000046.1:0-25810 GCA_039934875.1 Acidobacteriaceae bacterium
GAAGAGCTGGCACGGCTGCTCAAGGAACCGAAGATGATGGCCGTGGGCACGGCTCAGAGCTATCGCGAAGCCCGCGAGATCAGCGAGGCCATGATTGTGCATGGGGAAATTAACCCGAGTTGAAGAGCAATTCGCTGCCGGCTGCTGTCTTGCTGTCTGCACTAATGGCTGCGCGGTCGCGCTAGGGAGACTCTGATTAACTGTATGATCTGAAGTTTTGGGTAGACCCCCGGCTTCAGCCGGGGGATAAATCACTGAAAAGAATTGGCGGCTTTTAGCCGCTGGGGTACTGGTTCACTTAACCAGAGTTTCCCTAGATTAGGGCTGGGTTGACAATGTGAGGCAGGCGCCGTCATTCGATTGATTGCGAGATTAGTTGCGCTTTCCCCTGACCGCGAAGCGTACTGCATTCGGCTGAATGCGAAAGAATCAGCTTCTTCACGACGACCTGGCTGTATTGCGCGGAGACGCCTTCTATTCAACAGCGGCAGGATGATATAGTCAGACTCTTCTAATCTTCGTGGCGCGGTATGCGGGATAGAATGGTTCCTGAATGACACGAAGCGAAAAATGGAAACCACGCCTGCTCGATCTGTTCTGCTGTGCCGGAGGCGCCGGCGTCGGCTACAGCAGGGCCGGCTTTGAAGTGGTCGGCGTGGACATCGGCCCACAACCGAACTATCCTCTCACGTTCATTCAAGGCGATGCGCTGAAACTCGATCCGAAGTTTATTGCCTCATTCGACGCCATCCATGCATCCCCGCCGTGTCAGTCGTACTCCGACCTTGCCAAACGCAATAAGAACGCCCACGAATGGCCGCGTCTGGTTGAGCCGGTGCGGGAGATGTTGGTCCATTCCGGGCTCTACTACATCATTGAAAACGTCGAAGGCGCTCCGCTCCACAATCCGGCCGTACTTTGCGGGACCATGTTCAAAGAACTCCGCGTACTCCGTCACAGATTGTTCGAGACGAATTTCCCGGTCCTCGCGCCTCCTCATGGGCCACATCCGCTGTGCCACACTTTTGATAAACGAAAATCCCACTACGGAAAGACCGACGACATGCGCGACTTCGTCTCCGTCAATGGCGGCGGCAACTGTAGCGTCGCCGCTGCGCGCGATGCAATGGGAATAGGTTGGATGAACAAGGGCGAGCTTAATGAAGCAATTCCGCCCGCATACACTCAGCTGATCGGCGAGCAGCTTAAAACGCAGATACTCTCGTCACGCGGCACCCGCGCGCAAGTCGAGGAATATGCCGAAGCCTTCAGCTAAGGAGAGGATAAGGCAGTTCTTTCGGGCCGAAGTCGGTCGTGTAGTTACCTCGATGCAGCTCAAAGAGGCAGCGGGCAACGTGAGCGAATGGGCGCGTCGCGTCCGTGAACTTCGCGAGATCGAGAAATGGCCCATCCTCACGCACCATGACAGAACGGACCTAAAACCCGGTCAATACCTCTTGACTGAAGCGCCGCCGGAAAAGGACTTCATCAAGTTCGGCAGGCCTATGTCCGCGAAGGTCCGGGCGGCGGTTCTCGACCGGAATGGCTTTACCTGTCAGATGTGCGGACTTACTCCCGGTGAAATTGACCCGACTACGGCCCGCAAAGTTCGACTTCACATCGGCCATATTATCGACAAGAGCCTGGGCGGCAAGGATGAGCTCTCCAACCTGCGTGCGCTCTGCTCCACCTGTAATCAAGGAGCCAAGAACGTCACGAACGAGAAGCCCACAACCATCTGGCTGCTAAGCCAAATCAGACGAGCTGGGCACGACGAGCAGCTCGCCGTTCTGAACTGGCTCCGCAAGAAATTCAACGCTCCGGAGTGATTCAAAGCTCGGGATCCTGGATTTAAACAGCCTGACGTTTCTAGTCCAACTCCAGAAACCTGCGCAAACGGGCGAAAACGCGATCGCTCCGCCGCAACTCACATTCCCAGATCACCAGTACCCGGTACCCGGCACGTCTGAGTAGCCGATAATTCTTGCGGTCCCGCTCGGCATTCCCTTCCAACTTCTTGCGCCAGAATGCGCGTCGGGTCGTGGGCAGACTATTTCGTGTGCAACCAGAGTGCCGGTGCCAGAAACAACCGTGAACGAATATGGCCTTCTTCCGACTTCGGAAAACGATGTCGGGGCGCCCCGGTAACTCCTTTGCGTGTAAACGATACCGCAGCCCCATGCTCCAAAGCAGTTTTCTAACAGCTTTTTCCGGCGCAGTGTCTTCGCTTGGTACCCGCGCCATGAGTCGGCTTCGTTGCGCCGGCGTTAAGCGATCCACCATGACTTCAGAATACCGATATTTCACGGAAGCACATGGCTTTTTACGTTGGCAATGTGATCGTAGGCGGAGGAATACTCCCTATGAAAGCGCTTTAGGCTGAGATGTCATCCCGCGTCGCCTACTACGTAGGGCAACTCTAGATCCTCATTAACAAAGCCAGAGGGCTCTCCCGCAGTGTCCCTCAGGCGCATTCGTATAGCGCCGACCCAATAACCTTGCTGCGTTTGCCCACTCCCAATCCCATTGCTATGATGAATGGTTCGCCACCATTATGTACGACGACTTTAAAGCCATTGACCGTTGGAGCGGCGAGGAGGTCCACTTCGCGTGGGTCGCCAACATCGTCGCCATCGCCACCCGCCACGCCGATGCCGTGGACGTTAAGTTTCTCGCCCAAGGGGCTGGCGAAAACGGCCGTCCGGTATGGATCGCCTTGCCCGCCGAGGCGTGGGTGCGCTTCAAGCAGCAGACCGGACACAGCATCACCGACCGCCTCGCCATCCAGATCGCCGGACATTATCTCAAGCAGGCGATCGAGAGCGGATACGATAGCGGACGCGAAACCTACACCCTCACCATCGATGAGGTGCTCCAGCATCTCGATGCGGTGATGCAAGAGGCGAAGCACACCGACCTTCTTCCCATCGTGCCGCGCATCGCCGGAACCGGCAACTCCGAAGCCGACGTCGCGCGCGAGGTCACCTTCTCTCCGGGCAGCCGCCCACCGGCGTAACCGCCCTTCCACCGACAGCTTGCCCGGCAACTTTACCGCCTGAAACTCGTGGCTGCCTTATACAATCTAATTATCATGCGGACCTTCACCCTCGAAGAAGCGCGCTGGCTCCTCCCCGGAGTCAAAGGCTTGCTGCACACCGCGATCGACGGTAAGAAGACCATCGAGAGCGTTGAGGCCGAGCTTATGGCGGTCAACCACCGCATCTTCCTCTCCGGAGGCATGCTGCCCGACATCATTCATCTCGCACACCGCCGCGCAATCCGCGACCACGCCATCCACTCCGTCCGCGACGCCCTCGCCGAGATCGACGCCATGGGAGTACAGGTCAAAGATATCGACTCCGGCCTCCTCGACTTCCCCTGCCAATTAAAAGAGGAGATCGTCCTGCTCTGCTGGAAGTCAGGCGAGGAAGACATCACCTACTGGCACGGCATGGAAGAAGGCTTCCGCGGACGCAAACCAATCACCGACGCCATCCGCCGCAGCGCAAATCAGAAATCCCACTAGAGAAAGAGGCCTGCGTCCGGATCTGTTCGTGCGTCGCCACAGCCGTCGTCCGCCTGCCCATAACGCTCTAGTTACGATAATTTTAGTACAAATTCACCGTCAAATCATCGATATTTTGAGCGTTTTTGAACACTTTTTTGCGCCTTTTTTGCGCGCTGCAATTTCGAAGAAACGTCCGTTCAACGAGTCCTAACCTCTTTGGTTTCATCAGGATTGCTCACCTCGCCGAAGACCCCGTCGTTGACCCCGATATCCTCCTCAAAAGTGTGCTCCAACTGGGCATATTCGGGATGGTGTTCGGCCACAACATGCTCCTCGATCTCCTCCTCGCGCGAGCGCGCCAAGTCATTCAAAAGAAAGGTCACTACGATCGAACTGACGAAGGCAACCACGACCACCTTCCAGTTCGATCCGCCGCCCGACAGGCCAAATCCCCGGCACACCATCGCGCCCACAATCGCGCCCACAATCCCAATCCCTCCATCAACCGCCCCATGCCAGTTAACTGTATGAAAACGCATGAGCTTACCGGTGAAGAACCCGCCAATCACCCCGACGATAATCCAATAGATCGGTGCCATCCATTACCCCTTTCCACCTCAAATTCGCAGGAACTCAGGAACTAAAGATACAAGTATCAGCAGGACCCAAAAACTAAGATGCGCCTAAATGCCCGCAAAATGCAACAAACTCTGCTAGAAGCTAAACTAAACAGGTGAAGAGCGCCTCTGCCCCCATCCCGACACTCGATCTTTCCCGCCAATTCGCTACGATTCGAGACGAGGTCCTCGCCACCGTGGAGCGGGTCTGCGTCTCGCAGCACTATGTTCTGGGCGAGGAAGTCCTTCGTTTTGAGCAGGATGCGGCGGCTGCGCTCGATGCCGCGCATGCCGTGGGCTGTGCCTCGGGCACCGACGCCCTGTGGCTGGCATTGGCTGCGGCCAACATTGGCCCAGGCGATAAGGTGATTACCACTCCGTTCACCTTCTTCGCGTCAGCCAGCTCAATCACCCGCGCGGGCGCGCGTCCCGTCTTCGTGGATATCGAAGAGGACACCTTCAACCTCGACCCCGTGCGCCTCGAAGATGCAGTAAACAAAGCAGATAACTCGCTCAAGGCGGTCATGCCCATCCACCTCTACGGGCAATGCGCGGACATGACGCGCATCAACGCTATCTGTGGAGCGCATAAAATGACCGTCATCGAGGATGCCGCGCAGGCATTCGGCGCGCAGTGGAAGAGCAGGCCCGCAGGCTCGCTAGGCGATGCCGCCGCCTTCAGCTTCTATCCCACCAAGAACCTCAGCGCCTACGGAGACGCCGGGCTGTGCTCAACCAACAGTCCTGATCTGGCGGAGCGCATGAGAATGCTGCGCAATCACGGCAGCCGTGAACGCTACCATCACGATGAAATTGGCTGGAACAGCCGCCTCGATTCGATACAGGCGGCCGTTCTGAATGTCAAGCTGCCGCACCTCAGTGGCTGGAACAATGCGCGGCGGGAGAAGGCGTGCTATTACTTTAAGCTATTCGGCGATGCCGGCTTGATTCAGTCCGGGCAGGTGAAATTGCCGGTCACGCGCAAAGAGGCATTTCATATATACCATCAGTTCGTCATTCGCGCCGAGAGGCGGAACGAGTTGCGCGCGTCTCTTGCCGCGAACAAGATCGGTTCGGAGATTTACTATCCTGTCCCGCTACATCTACAGAAGAGCCTCGCGTTTCTCGGTTATAAAGAGGGTGATTTTCCTGTTTCGGAGAAGGCGGCGCAGGAGGTGCTGGCGATTCCTATTTACCCGGAGCTTACAAAGCAGGAGCAGGAGAGGGTAGTGGAGGCGATCGCGGCGTTTTATGCGGCCTGATTGGCAAGAGCGCAGTTTATCTCAACCGGGGCCGGCGCTTATCGTCACGGCCACAGCGCGACGATTTTCATTCGGGTGTGGCAGCAGATGAGGGTATTCGTAATCGGGCCGCAGTTCTGTGACTCTTTTGCGCGCAATATCTCCACTACATTGCAACAGATGGGCCACGAAGTATCTATTCACCCCGGCAGCAGACATCGCCATGATGTCGCGGGAGCGAGAAACGCGCTATGGGCCTACGCGCACAAGATTGCGCCGTCAATCGATGCCGGATTTTTGCGGCGCTTGTATCAGGATGTCGAGAACTGCCGTCCGGCATTAGTGCTGGTCACCCATGATCTTTTCACCTCTGGGCAGGTGGAGCGGATCAAGCGCTCAGCGCAGTGTCCGGTGTTTTGCTGGTACGTCGATCCCATCGCCAACGTCAAGCATGACGCACTATTTGCGGGGGCATACGATCAGGTATTCGCCAAAGAGCCGCGCCTGGTCGAGACCCTGGCACGTAAGCTGAAGGTGAATGCGGTGTATCTGGCTGAGGCGTGCAATCCGGTGTGGCACAAGCCGGTGGATCCCACGCCGGAGCAGCTTGTGCAATACGGCTGCGACGTGGCGGGACAGGGCACGCTGCATCCCTATCGCGCGCGCTTCTTTGAGGCGTTCGAGGGGAGCGGATTGCAGGTGAAGATTTGGGGCAGCGTTGCGGCCATGTCCGTCAAGAGTTCGAGCCGCGGATACTTTCAGTTCCGCTATATCGGGGAACAAGAAAAAGCTGTTGCCTTCCGCTCGGCGAAGGTGTTGGTCAACAACATGAACTTCACCGAATTCGATGGGGTGAACAACACGCTGTTCGAAGCCGCAGGCTGTGGCGCGTTCGTGCTGTGCGATGCGAAAGCGGTGTTGCCATCGTTGTTCGTCGTCGGCGAGGAAGTCGTTACCTTCGAATCTCGGGATGAGTTGCTCGATAAACTGCGCTACTATTTGAGTGCCGCCGGCGAAGCGGAGCGGTTGGTAATTCGCGAGCGCGCATGGCGGCGAGCGCATCACGACCACACCTACCAGAAGCGCATGCAGACCATATTGAGTGCTTTATAATTTTCCGCTGCCCAATGCCGAGGTCCGCTGGCCCGTAACGGAACGGACAAATTGGCCGACCGCTCCGGCTGCGTTTCCGCCTTCTCTCTCGATAATGCTGACGATTGCGCTGCCGATTACCACTGCATCGGCGTAGCTCCCCACAACGCGGAATTGCTCTGCGTTGGAGACGCCGAAGCCGACTGCGATGGGCAGGGCGGTGAAGCGGCGCAATCGGGCAACCAACTCCTGCGCGTCGGATGAGAGATCGGTTTGCGCGCCGGTGACGCCCAGGCGAGAAACCGCATAGATGAATCCGCTGCTGGCGTCTGCGATCCGCTGGAGACGATCATCGGGCGAGGTCGGAGCGGCGAGGAAGATGGTCGCCAGCTTATGTCCGTGCATGGAGCGGCGGTATTCCGCGGATTCTTCGACTGTCATATCGGTCAGCAGCACGCCGTCGATGCCTGCGTCAGACGCCGCTCCGGCGAAGCGCTTTATGCCGTAACGCACAATCGGATTCAAATATGAAAAGATGATGAGCCCGGCATGCGCGCGCTGCCGGCGCACCGCTGCCGCCAGATCGATCACGTTCTGCAACGATGTGCGCTGCTGGAGCGCGCGTTCGCTGGCGCGTTGAATCACCGGGCCATCCGCGAGCGGATCGCTGAAGGGAACGCCGAGTTCAATCACATCCGCGCCTGCGTCTATCGCCGCCAGAATGATCTCGCGCGAGGTCTCAAGGTCAGGATCGCCGCAAGTGACGTACACAATGAGCGCGGGCTTGTGGAGAAAGGAGAGCGGCATCAGAGCTTCAACTCCTTCACTAGAATTCCCATGTCTTTGTCGCCCCGGCCGGAGAGGTTGACCAGAATGATCTCGTCCTTCGCCATCCGCGGTGCGCGCTTCATCGCCTCGGCGACAGCGTGGGAGGATTCCAGCGCGGCGATAATGCCTTCGCTGCGCGCCAGCGTAAGACACGCATCGAGCGCCTCGGCATCGGAGGCGGCAACGTATTCCGCGCGTCCCCGGTCATGCAGCGCGGCGTGTTCAGGGCCGATGGAAGGATAATCGAGTCCCGCGCTCACGGAGTGGGTGAGCGCAATCTGGCCGGCATCGTCCTGCAGCACGTAAGAATATGTGCCCTGCAAAACGCCGGGAGATCCGCTCCGGAAGCGCGCCGCGTGCTCCCCGATACCACTGCCGCGCCCGCCCGCCTCGACGCCTATCAGTTTGACCGTCTCATCTTCGATGAAGTCGTAAAACATGCCTATGGCGTTCGATCCGCCGCCCACACAGGCAATAATGGCGTCGGGCAAACGGCCTTCGCGCTCGAGTATTTGTGCTCGCGCTTCGCGTCCGATGCAGCGGTGAAAATCACGCACCATGGTAGGGAAGGGATGCGCGCCCAGCACGCTGCCCAGCAGATAATGCGTGCTGCGCACGTTGGTCACCCAATCGCGCATGGCTTCATTGATTGCGTCTTTCAGCGTGCGCGAGCCGGAGGAGACAGCGCGCACCTCCGCCCCCAGCATCTTCATGCGCAGCACGTTGGGCTGCTGCCGCTCCATATCATCGGTCCCCATGTAGATCACGCACTCGAACCCCATCAGCGCGCAAACTGTGGCGGTGGCGACGCCATGCTGTCCCGCGCCAGTCTCGGCGATGATGCGTGGCTTTCCCATGCGTTTTGCGAGCAGCGCCTGTCCGATGGCGTTGTTGATTTTGTGCGCTCCGGTGTGCAGCAGGTCTTCGCGCTTAAGATAAACCTTCGCGCCGCCGAGCTTTGCAGTGAGCCGTTGCGCGAGGAAGAGCGGGGTCGGACGTCCCGCGAAATTGGCGAGCAGATCATCGAGCTCGCGATGGAATTCGGGATCAGCCTGCGCCTCGGCATACGCGCGCTCCAACTCTTCGAGCGCAGCCATGAGCGTTTCCGGCACATAGCGTCCGCCGTATGCGCCAAATCTGCCCGAGGTGGAAGCCAAGGTGCTCATGCGATCTGAACCTTTCCGGTATTTTCCGCCCGCGCCGCTTGTATGAAAGCGCGCAGCTTGTCTGGATCTTTTTTGCCGGGCTGGCGCTCGATTCCGGAGGCCACATCCACGCCGAAGGGCAGAAGGAGCGCGATCGCGTCGTCAACGCCTTCGGGGGTCAGGCCACCGGCAACGATAAAGGGTAGTTTGTTGCCGGCGTTCCGCAGCGCATTGGCAGCGATAACCACATCGAAGCGTCTTCCGGTGCCGCCACTCGCCCCGGCATATGCGGAATCGAGCAGTAGATTGTCGGCCCCGCAGCCTTGATATTTCGCTATCTGTCGCTCCAGCGTGGGTCGCAGCGCGTTGGATGAGGGGACGTGGACTACTTTAATTAAACGTGCTTGCGGCATTCGCTCGCGCAAACGGCAGACGTATTCCGGAGCTTCTTCGCCATGCAGTTGCAGTCCTGATAGTCCGCACGAAGTTGCCAGCGCAAGCGCCTCTTCAATACTCGCGTTCTGCGTAATCCCGATCCGCTCAATGGGGCGCGCCAATTGCTCTATGATGGCGCGGGCCTGCTCCACGGTGACGCAGCGCTTTGAACCCTGGATGAAGATAAATCCGATAGCGTCCGCGTCTGATTCCCAAGCCAGCAGCGCATCTTCATAATTCGTCGTGCCGCAGAGTTTTATCCAGCATCGATTCACGCGCGCACCGCCTGGGCGGCTTCGATCATCTCGCGGAGAGCATCGCCCGGGCGCTGCGCGCGCATCAGGTTTTCGCCGATCAAAAAGCCGTGGAACCCCGCCGCTCGCAGCTTCGCGATGTCCTCGCCGGAGGCGATGCCGCTCTCCGCGACCCGCACCGTCCCCTCGGGAATCCTGCTGGCGAGTTCGAGCGCGGTATCGAGCGTGACTGAAAAATCATGCAGGTTGCGATTATTGACCCCTATCATCTCCATGCATCCAGCCTCGAGTGCGCGTTCCAGTTCTTCCGCTTGGTGCACTTCGCATAGAACGTCGAGGTCCATGGCGCGAGCTGCGGCGTTCAATTGCTTCAACTCCAGGGTGGTAAGCGCGGCGGCGATCAGCAAAACAGCGTCAGCGCTATGCGCGCGTGATTCCAGCAATTGAAATTCATCCACGATGAAATCTTTTCTCAGGCAGGGCAGGTGCGCCGCCGAGGAAGCCAGCTCCAGATTTCCCAATCCGCCGAGAAAGAACTCAGGTTCGGTGAGAACGCTCAAACAGGTCGCGCCCGCGGCCTCGAATTCCCGGGCCAGCGCCGCGACCGGCAGATCAGCGCGCAACAATCCCTTTGATGGCGAAGCTTTCTTTAGCTCCGCGATGATCGCCGGAGCGCTGTACGCGCGATGCGCGAGGGCATGGCGGAAGCCGCGCGGAGTGTGTTCCCGCGCCATTTTTTCCAGCGCGGAGATGCTGCTGCCAGCTTTACTCGCGGCTACGCGCAGGCGTGTGGACTCGAGAATCTGGTTCAACTTGGAGGAGGATGGAATCGACATGGGCGCTCTCCGCGGATTGCGGCGGTTAACAGATATGGGTTTGCGGAACGAAGCTCAAACGCAGGAAACGCGAGCTATTTGCGCCATCGATATATGTTCTGCTCTGCCATGCCTGTTCAAAATTGTACTACAGCCCGCTTCCACATACTTGCTAACCGATCTCCTCTTCGCTGGTCTAACCCGCCGAAAGGACGGTGAGCAAATGAAATTCAACCGTTTCGCACTGAGCTTAACGTTATTAGGAATCACTGCATTGGCATCTAACATCGCGCGCACTGCAAGCCCCAACTCCGAGGACTGCAATAACATTCATATGGGCGACTCGGACGACGAAGGCCCCGCCGCCCGCTCGGTTGTTGCTCGTTCTGAAGACACCATTTCCGTGCCCGTTACCGGCGCACCGCTGCATGTGATCGCAGCCAAGAATGGCGGAGTCAAGGTGCGCGGCGGCACGGCGGGTAATTTCAAAGTTACAGTTTGCAAAGTGGCGCGGGCCGCGAGTCAGCAAGCCGCACAACAACTGCTGGGACAGGTCCATCTCGAGAACAGCGGAAATTCTTTGCAGCCCGTCGGACCGGAGGGCGAAGGTTGGGTAGCATTTCTGATCATCGAAGCACCGGCCAATGCCGCCATGGAGGTGGAGGCGGTGAACGGCCCCATCAGCTTCCGCGACATGTCGGGTACGGTGAAGGCGCAGGCGAAGAATGGCCCCATCAGCTTCCGAGGCATGAGCGGCGACGTGGATGCCACCGTGCAAAACGGCCCCGTCTCCTTCGACGGAAGCTCGGGCAATATAAAGCTGAATGCCCACAACGGTCCTTTATCGGTGAAGCTCGAAGGCAGCAACTGGAGCGGTACCGGTTTGCAGGCGGAGACGGTTAACGGCCCGCTCTCGATTTCATTGCCTGCGGATTACGAAAGCGGCGTGGAGATCAACACCAGCGGATACTCTCCCGTGAGTTGCAAGGCAAAAGGATGTGACGCGTCGCAACGGGTCGAGAACGGCCGCGTGCGAAGAATTACCTTCGGCAGCGGCAATCCTTTGGTGCACATTGCCACTCGAAACGGACCGGTAATGGTGGATAACAGCCACGCAAAATATTGATTCTTAATTTGGGTTCCGCAAAGAAAAAAAGCCGGAGAATCGTGTATCTCTCCGGCCTTCGTCCTCAGGCGGCGGCCGCTCTGGCGATTATTTCGAGGCGAAGCGCCGGCGCAGCAGGGTGGCCCCGCCAATTAATCCGCTGCCCAGCAAGAGCATACTGCTTGGCTCAGGCACCGGA
This sequence comes from Acidobacteriaceae bacterium, assembly GCA_039934875.1. Classification (GTDB taxonomy): domain Bacteria; phylum Acidobacteriota; class Terriglobia; order Terriglobales; family Acidobacteriaceae; genus JBDTLH01. The sequence continues at coordinate 11,240 of JBDTLH010000046.1, forward strand.
TTATCGCTTGCCAGTCCGATGAACTCCTGGGGCAATCCGTTCGCGCTCTGCGTTCCGGGTATCGGTTCATAGCGCACCAGATTGTCGAAGGTGGAATCCGGCGTGCCCGGCGCCGCAGCCAGCGCGGAGGCGGCGAGTGAGGCCGCATTTGCGTCATACGCTCCATTGCCCAGCGCGGCGGAATCCAGCAGGCCCCACACCGCGAACTGCGCATCATTCGAGTTCACCGAGTGCGCGAGTATCTCGCTAAACAAAATGCCAATCGCTTTGAAGGTGTTCTTGTCGGCGCCCGAGAGGCTCTGCGGTGAAAGAAAATCCACCGGCGTCGCCTGCCACGATTCGCCATTTGAAATTTCGTTGCTGTAGGTGTCGCACAGCAAATCAATCGCGTGCCCATCGGCGGTGAAATGATAAGGATATGTGCCTACTCCGCCCGCGCTGTTGCCCGCGCTATTGAAGGTGAGGTTAACGGTGGAAGCGGTCGCCGGCAATATCATGCACAGCGACAAGGTTGAAAGCATAAGCGTCTTCAATGTGAACTTCATTTTCAGTCTCCAATTTTTTGATCGAAACAATGCGTGCCTGGTGAAGCGTTTTCCTAGGAGTTCTGCGCAGATAAACTGCAAGCTGCAAACCAAAGAGCGCCGCTAATACGTCGCCGAAGCAGTTGCCGACAGCTCTCTGGCGGCTGGCGATTCTTCGCGCATCCAGTCACCTCGCGGGCGTTACCATCGAACAACGATTGGCGTGCGGCGACCGAACAGCGGGTCGTGGATTCGTAACTGGAAATTCGCTCGGGTAACTGTCGGCACTCGGTACTGAGAAAATTGTGACGGTGACTCTGGTTACGGAGTTGGTCGCGTTTTCCAGTTCGGCAGCACATCGAAGGCCGCGCGCGCAGCCTTAAAAATCAGGAATAGCGCACCCTCCCCGCAGGAGTGGTAAAAACTTGCCCAGGTGGTAAATCATTGCCTATCCCGCTCCAGCGGCTTTCAAGGCGCGCAAACTTTGAAAGCACGCCCCGGAGTGCACCCGCAATCCAACTTCGATAGTCTTTTACCAACCGGAAACACGGAACCATCTGCGGCGCGCGGTTTCCCGTGACTCTGCTCTGATTCAACACGCGGCATTGCGTGAGATAGCGCTAAAGTGCGCGCCGTGGCGCGGCTATGCCGTCATGTATCTCTGGAAATCCTTAGGAAAGGAATCATTCGCAAATGCCATCACAACAGATGATTGAGTTTGATTGGCCGAGCATCCATGCGCAATTATGGGAGCAGGGTTGGGCGCGGGTGGTTGGCCTGCTCAGCGAAGGGCACTGTCGCGAACTGAGCGCGCTCTATGCAGAGGAAGACAACTTTCGCAGCCGGATCATTATGGCGCGCCATCGGTTCGGTCGCGGAGAGTACAAATATTTCAAGTACCCGTTGCCGCCGCTTGTCGAGTCACTGCGCCGCCAAGCCTACGCAGGGTTGGCGCCGCTCGCGAACCAGTGGAGCAACGCGCTGTCGCTCGGCGCAGAATATCCCGCCGACCACGCAGGATTTATAGAACTCTGCCATCAGAGCGGGCAAACACGTCCCACGCCGCTGCTGCTTCACTATGAAGAGGGAGATTACAACTGCCTCCATCAGGACATCTACGGCGAGATCGCCTTCCCGCTGCAGATGGTCTGCTTTCTAAGCCAGCGTGATGAGGAATATCAGGGTGGAGAGTTTCTGCTCGTAGAACAGAGTCCGCGCGCGCAATCCATTGCGCAAGTAGTTCCGGTGGAGCGCGGGGATGCAGTTATCTTCACAACTCGTTGGCGTCCAGTCCGCGGGGCCTGCGGCTTTTACCGCGCGAATGTGAAGCACGGGTTCAGTCGCATCCTTCGCGGCACCCGATATACCCTGGGAGTAGTCTTCCACGACGCGGTCTGATCTCGAAGCTGGCCTTTCTTATCCTGCGCTGGCGGAACGCCGGAACAAGGGCCGCTCTTTCGCTACAACGTGGATGCGGCTGTCTTCGTCGAATGAGAAATTCATGGTTCGCGAACACTCTCCGCAAAGCCAGAAATGCTCTACCCTGCGCACAGGTTTCCTGCTCTTCTCCACGAATGACTCCAGTGATGCAGGCAGAGCGCCCTGCACTTCCACCCGAAACACCTGGCCTTCACGCAAATATCGGAACGGCTTCGGACACTCAGGATTGGCGCACTTCGATATCATACGGGCCTCACAACAACTTCATTCGATGAACGCATGTATATAGATGCTTTGGGACCGCGCATGGGGCTTACCTTCGTTGATTATTTCTCTACTCCTGAGCACACTCAATGCCAGAATTTAGGGCATTGTACGATAGCAGTCACAAGGAGCCAATTTGCAACAACACATGTTCCATCTCGCGCTTCCCATTGCGGAAAAGATCCTGCGGCCGGTCATTATCTATCTCGTCCTGCTCATCTTCCTGCGCATCTTCGGCAAGCGCGAGCTCGCCCAGCTCAATCCCTTTGACCTGATCGTTCTGCTATCTCTATCCAATGTTGTACAAAATGCGTTGATCGGCGAGGACACTTCGATTACCGGCGCGACAATCGGCGCCTTCTCCCTCATGGCGGCGAACTGGGCCATGGTCCGACTGCTCTACCGCAAACCAAAGCTCGAGGAGGTCATCGCCGGCTCCGCGCGCGTCCTGGTCGAGCAGAGCACGGTGGATGAAGCTGCTCTGAGATCAGAACTGCTCAGCTACTCCGACCTGATGAACGCCGCCCATCGCCAGGGCTTCGAGGCGATAGCCGAAATCGATCGCTGCGTGCTCGAACCCGGCGGGACCTTTACTTTCTATCGCAAGCGCCCCACCAGCGACGAGATCCGCTACGACAGCCTGATGCTCAAGATCGAAGAACTCACTCGGGAGGTGCGCGGGCTCGCAAGATAGTCGCGCCTGTGTACCCCAGACGCTGAAGCGCCCTGGTATCGCATTATTCATCCCCGATTGAAGTCGAGGCCTACCCAAATCCGCCGTTTGCCGTAAACTGTTCAACTCGGAGGAGCACCCGGAGCAGATCTCGCCGTTGCTTCGCGTCTGACCTCTAACTTCCTTTGCGCCACACGATCTGCAACTGATCGATCTGCAAAATCCGCTCCGCCTGCGCCCGCGCATGGCTCGACCAGGGACCGGCAGAATCCAGCTTCACGTATTTTTGCCAGTGCGACAACGCCTTGCGCGGCGCCTTCACGCGCTCATAGGCGAGCGCCACGTTGTAGTGGGCGTCCGCATAATCCGCCGCGAGCTCGATCGCCTGCTCATAGGCGGCGATCGCCTCCTGCACTCGGCCCGTCTCATCGAGCACATTGCCCAGATCGAAATAGGCCAAAGCGTAGCCGGGGTCCGATTCGACCGCCTGGCGATAGCTCTGCTCCGCGGCAGTGAAATTCTGCTGGTTGTAATAGAGCGTCCCCAGGTTGATGTGCGCCGGCGCGTGGTGCGGATCGATTTCGAGCAGCCGCCGATACATACCCATCGCCTGCGCCACCATGTCCGCGGACTCCTCCAGTTGCACCCCTCTGAGAAACATCTCCCGCACCGTCTCCCGGTCGGGACGGATGGGCACCACGCGCCTGCCCCGCGTCTCCCCCTCCGGGGAGGGCGCGGCATCAGCGAAATCGAAGACAAATTGCCCGCTTGCCGGTTCCAGCGTCGCGCCCTGATGTTTCACTGCGATGCGATGCGGAGCGGTGAAAACGACGCCCGATTCCATCAGCGGGTTCTCCAAGCCGGCCACGCTGCACGCCTTGAGCGTCCGCAGAATCACCCGCGAGGGCACATGCCCTCGCAAACTGCGCAGCTTGGTCAGTTGCACCAGATCAGTGAAGCTATAACTTTCTGCAATGGCAATCAGTCCCGCTCTCTCCCAGCCCGCGAGTTGGCGGCCGCTGATGCCGACAATGCGCAGAACGTCCGCACGCTCATAGCGCTCTCCACCCCTCACCGCCGCTGTCGGTTCCTCACTCAAGATTTCGCCCGCGCCTCCGCACTGCTTCCAATTATCTGGAAACACTGCGTTGCTATGCAATAACAAAGGCGGTTACCACAGTGGAAAAATGGGCTGAAAATCAAAACTCGTACTCTAACGCGCTCTAACGCGCAACAAAAAGTTGTCGTGCCCGAGTCCCCGCGGGCAATCGCACAAAGCGGCAGCCGCTGTTCTGGGCCACGCCAACCACGCGACACTGCAATTTGCGCCGTTTATTTCGCCGCCTGCTTGCCGGTATCTAAACTCTTAAGGAACTCCACAACATCGTGGCGATCCTTTCCATCCGGCACATAGAAGGGATGCGGGGCCTGCGGGCCGCGCGTCGGATCGAGCAAATTATCCAGGCTGGGCACAGAATCGTCATGCAGAAAGAACGGCTGCCGCGCCAGGTCCAGCAGCAGCGGTAACGCCGATCCGCGAATGTCGCCGCGGATCGTGGCATTGGTGATTGCCGCCTTGAGGTCGAAGGTGCTTCCCGGCGTATGCGCAACCGGATCGAGGGGCGGCTTTCTCTGTGCCAGAACAGTGGGATTGTAGCCGGGAAAGATCTGCTTCATCGGCACCAGGAATGTCGGCTGTGGCTGTCCCTGGTCCACGTTGTGGCAGCCGGTGCAGCTCACCGTGCGGAACAGCTCGCGGCCATGAGCCGCCGCCTGCGCGTCCACTTGCGCCCCGGCCGGCGCGGGCAGGCTCGCCAGATACGCATTCAGATCATCGAGCTTTTGCTCGTTCACGCGTGTACCCAGTGGAGCGTCTTCGCTGCCCGGCTTGCCATGCCGCGGCGCGCGCGCAAACGGATACCCCTTCACTCCGGTAGCCTTCAATACCTTCACATAATTGTCCGCGATCTCATCGCCCGCCGCGCCCCCCAGGATATGTAGAAATGCGCGCCCACCGGGGGTGGTGAAATTCGTCGGATCCAGTAGTCCCGTGTACACCAGGTTGCTGAAATTATCCAGCCGGTTGATACTGCCGAAGCTGCCAAACGGCGCCGCCAGGTCCTGGCGGAACAACGGCTGTATCTGCATCTGGTCGCCGTTGCCATCCGGCGAATCGTCGAACATGCCCACCGGATAATCCTTCGCACTATTTAGATAGGCATCGACGTCGGCTTCGCTGGAATTTTCCGTCAGCCCCGTCGGCGCGCGCCCGAATGTCTTGTCCCCATTGGCGTGCAACGTGAGCTGCAGCATGGGATACAGCGCCCGCGAATTTTCCGCCGTGGCGAATATCGCGCCTAAATTCAGGTTGTGGTTGGTCAGTCCGTCCTCGCGATGTCCAATGGAGCCGCCATTCGCCATGCTGAACAGCGAACCATCCGTGATGGTATGGCACAGCGCGCAGGTCGCTCCTACTTTGTTGCCTTTGGGCGGCATCCCAATCACTGCGTTCGCCTTGACCAGCTTGTCGATGGTCTTCGGATCATTGAGTACCGCCGAGGAATTCCCGCTGGGGTCCTGCTGGAGTTGCTGCTTCAGCGTCGCCACCGTGGCGGCATCGAGCGCATCCACATCCACGCTGATCCCCAGCTTCATCGCCTGCATGGGTGTGACCTTCGCCGCCTTGATCCCCGCCGGCAAGCGCACCGCATCGGTCCAGAACCCCTCATTGCCAAAGGTCTCAAAGCGAAAGATCGCCTTGCCTCGCGCCGCATTGCCCATCTTCGGAGCAGGCAGTTTAGGCCCCGCCTGCCCCGGGCCGTCGGAACCCGAACCCGCCTGTCCTGCCGCCCATGCTCCTGCCAATGATGACGACGCAACCAAAACTCCGGCCGTCAATAAACCTATGAACCCTCTTCTTGCTCTTGCCGCGGTATTCATCTTCATCTTCATTCTCACGTGGAGTGATCTCCGAGTGCTGCCCTAATGAAAGAAGGGCAGGTTCTTCCGCGAGTTGTCCTGCATGCCACCGTAAATTCGCATGGGATCAAAAAGCTTTGCCCGGCTGAGGGAGCACGAGGGAAGACAAAGGCAAACCCGAATTTACTTCGGCTTCTGTTGCCATGGCAACTCTGGTTTTTTGCGGTTGTCATTCCTTAGGACGCGATGTTGACCTAGGTAGCCGGATGGGGTTAAGGCTGGTGGGTAAAATGGTTAAGGCGAAAAGAACTCTGGATTGCGGCCTTTGCATAGTGGTATCCCTCTCGACGGCTGGCCGGGACGCAAAATTGAAAGTGTGCCTGCTGAAGGACCACGATCTGCGCGCCATCTACGAGTACCTGCGGTTCATTCCGCCCGCAACCCCGGGTGCCGGACCGACGGCCAACTGGCGAAGTCAGAGGCGGGACACTCTGTCCCGCCCCTTTTCCTTGAAGAAGGAAGGTTACCGCCAGCAAGTGGACCGTAACAATTGACTCAGGAGTGATTCGCCGGCGGGAATCGAAGTACTTCCACTCTACTGTCCTTGGGTCTTTGTTGTACAGATGGATATAGCGCATCAGTTTTCTATGGAGATCCGGAACCGAAGTAAATACCCCGCGCGCGATGACATCGCGTTCAATCTTGGCGAACCAAAGCTCGACCTGATTGAGCTACGAGGAAATTCGAAGCCGGTCATGCCAGGAGTTGGGAATGATGATGTGAGGATGCTCCTGAGCGGTAGCCCTCGACGGTAAACGCCTCCAGCGCCTTGCGTCCTGGATCGGAGTGCTGGGCCAGATCATCGGAAAGTGGATTGTAATCACCATAACGGGCATCTTGATCTCTGACAGGACGTCGGCGCCAGCAGCCCGCGGCTAGCAGCCCTTAATAACTAACAACTGACAATTGGCAGCGGTTTCCTTTACACTGGCTGCCATGAAACGATTCATTCATATCTCCGCGCTGATTGTTCTTTTTGTTTCGTTGGGCTATGCACAGCAATTCACCCTCGAACAGATCATGTCGGCGCCGTTCTCTGAGCAACTGGTCGCCGCCAAGAGCGCGCCGCGCATCGCCTGGATCACCAATCTCAGCGGCGTGCGCAACATATTCGTCGCCGACGCTCCCGGGTACCAGCCGCGCCAGGTCACGCATTATCCCGGCGACAATGGACAGACCATCGCCGCGCTCGCCATCACTCCCGATGGCAAGACGCTCGTCTATGCGCGGGGCACGGAGATCAACGACGCCGGGGACTCAGCGAATCCACAGGGCTTGCCGGTGCCACCTAAGCAACAGGTGTGGGCGGTCAGCGCCGACGGCGGCGAACCCAAGTTACTCGGGGATATGGGATGTCCCTATGAAGGTTGCGAAGACATTCAGATCTCTCCGGACGGCAAATGGGCGGTGTGGGTGGCGAAGAAGGGACTGATGGCAGCCTCGATTGATGAGGGGCTGCGTTCCAATGGAACACAGAACGGACCAGGCGCGCAGTTCGCGGAGATGCAGGGCACGCCCAATTCTCCGCGTTGGTCTCCGGATGGCAAGCAGATCGCGTTTGAGATCAACCGCAAGACGCACGCGCTAATTGCGGTTGCCGATGTAAACCAAATGTACGAACAGAATGGCACTCTCCGTCACGACTCAATCTCCGCGGGACGCATACAGTGGCTCTCGCCCAGCGTGGATCGCGACGCGTTGCCGCGCTGGTCCTCTGACGGCAAGCAAATCGCCTTCGTGCGCACCCCCGGGGCGGAGAACCGCCTGCCCATCATTCCACTGCCCGTTCATCCCTGGTCGATATGGGTCGCTCAGGTAAAGCCCGCCCTGGTTGGGGCCGAAGCGGCGAACCAAGCCGCTACCACGGACCCGGCGAAAGAGATTTGGCACTCCGGCACCACCTCGCGTGACTCAGTTCCCGAGTTCCTCGGTGCGGCATTCGGCTTCGCGCAGGGAGACGCGGGTGCGCGCGTGATCTTCGTCTCCGAGCACAATAACTGGCCCCATCTTTACTCCATCCCAGTCACCGGTGGAGAGCCGGTATTGCTCACCCCCGGCGAATACTCCATCGAAGACGTCGCCCAATCGCGCGATCACAAGGCCCTGATTTATACCTCGAACGAAGGCAATCTCGATACCCGGCACGTCTGGCGCGTCGCCGCGTCAGGGGGTACGCCCACCCCAATCAGCAAAGGCGATGCCTTCGAATTCACTCCGGTTGAGGCCGCCAACGGAGACATCCTCGCGCTCGGCTCGTCAGCCAATACGCCGAACCTCCCGCTCAATATCAGCAACGGTCAACGGCAGGAGATTGCCGCATCGCTTATTCCGCAGCAGTTCCCTAAGCCACAACTGCTCACGCCCACCGTGGTCACCTTCCCCTCGACGGACAACGTCACCATCCACGGACAGCTTTTCATGCCGCCGCAATGCAAGAACGCCAAGTGTCCCGCATTGATCTTCACCCACGGCGGACCGCCGCGGCAGATGCTCACCGGCTTCAGTTACATGAACTACTACTCCAACGCCTACGCCGAGAACCAATATCTTGCCAGCCGGGGATATGTGGTCCTCTCCGTCAACTACCGCAACGGCATCATGTACGGGCACGATTTCCAATATCCGACCAACGGGGTGTGGCGGGGCGCGGTCGAATATAACGACGTGGTCGCGGGAGCGAAGTATCTGCAATCTCTGCCCCAGGTGGACGCCGCGCACATGGGATTATGGGGCGGCTCTTACGGGGGGTTCCTGACCGCGATGGGTCTCGCGCACGACAGCGACATTTTCAAGGCCGGCGTGGACTATCACGGCGTGCACGACTGGTCCGTGTTTCTGCCGGAGTGGGAAGAGGACGCGAAGAACGCGCCTGACCTCAAGGAGGCGATCGCGCTTGCCATCAAGTCCTCTCCCGTGGGCGCGATGGAGACCTGGCGCAGCCCGGTGCTGCTGGTCCACGGAGACGACGACCGCAACGTTCCCTTCCGCCAGGATACTGATCTGGTGCAGCGCCTGAAGAAGCAGCACGTGGAATTCCAGGAGATGATCTTTCCCGACGAGATCCACGATCTATTGCTGTGGCGCGACTGGATTAATTCCTACCGTGCCGCCCAGCAATTCTTCGATCAACACCTGAAGTAGATGGCCGCTGGCTTTTCGCCACTGCTCGACCTAGCGCCTGCTTGCTGAAGGCTGTTGATTTGGGGGGCAGAGGCCCTGTGTTTGCTCTGCATTGCCGAGATGCTTGGTTGCAGAACCGCGCATGCGACTTCCTCCGATAAAAAGCCGGTCGTCTACACTGAAGAGTGATGGCGCATGCACCGATAGGCGCGGCAGTCGTAGGAGTGGGGGCGTTTGGGCGCAACCATGCGCGGGTATTCCACGAGCTGTCGTTGACCGCGCAGCGTCCGGTGAAGCTGGCGGCGGTAGTGGATGCGGATGAACGGCTGGCAGTGGACGTTGCCGAGAGGTTCGAAGCGCGGGCATTTGCTTCCGTGGAGGCGATGTTGGCGGCGCGAAAGGCTGGCGAGATACAGGTCGAGGCAGCGTCGGTGGCCGTCCCAACGGTGCATCACCTGGCAGTAGCGGCGGCGCTGATGAAGGCCGGCGTGGACGTGTTGATCGAGAAACCGGTTGCAGTTTCGGTAGAACAGGCGCTGGAATTGGAAGAGGTGGCGGCGCGGACCGGGCGCATAGCCATGGTGGGGCAGTTGGAGAGATTCAATCCGGCGGTGCTGGCGGTGCGTCCGCTGTTGAATCATCCCATGTTTTTTGAGTGCCACCGATTGAGTATTTTTACTCCGCGCTCGCTGGATGTGGATGTGGTGCTGGACCTGATGATCCATGATCTGGATGTGGTGCTGTCAATGGTGGAGTCTCCGGTACGGGAGGTACGGGCGGTGGGGCTGGCGGTGCTGACGCAAAAGGCCGACATCGCGAACGTGCGGGTTGAATTTGAGAATGGATGCGTCGCGAACTTTACGGCGAGCCGCGTGAGCACCGAGCGGGTGCGAAAGGTGAGGCTGTTTCAGCCGCACGAGTACCTGTCAATCGATTATGGGCGGCAGGATGTGATCGTGATCCGGGTTGACCCGGAGATGGTGCGGTTGCTGAGTATGGGGTCCCACGGCAGGCCGGGGGCGCAGGTTCCGGTGATGCCACGGGCCGAAGGCACCGTAGCGGGGGTGAATATCTCGAAGGCTGCGGTTGAACCGGGAGAGCCGCTGCGGGCCGAGATCGAGGAATTTTTGCGCGCGGTGCGGACGCGGACGGCACCGGCGGTGACTCTCATTGACGGGCGCAGGGCATTGGCGTTGGCGTTGGACATCCATCGGGCGATGCAAGAACATGCGCGACGGGTGGGGAAGGCAATCCGCAATGAAGCAATGAGCCATTGAGCCTATGGCATGGATAGAGGAACATTTGGCGGTGGCGCCAGCTCAGGAATGGCTGCAATGTTGAAGAGCGGGAGTAGGGCTAATTGCTGAATACTGAATGTTGAGCGCTCTATTCTGGGCAACCTCGGTTGATTGCAAGCGTCGAACAAGGGGCGGTGAATTGTAGCGGGAAACCAGGGGAGAGTTGTGGGCATTTGGCTTTCTGGCAGCTGCTACAGGTGCGACAATAAAATAGCTTGAAAATCTTTGAACCAGAACAGCGGGCGGTTGCGAACCAGCCTGAGAAGCCGGGACACGATTCGGATTCGCCAGGCAGAGATGGAGCTGCGTCCGAAGGCTCGGGGGCGATTGCCGGGCGAAATGGACATGCGGGGCCGGGGAGCTCGCTCAATGGGGCTCCGCTCAACGGAACGAGCGCAAAGATTTTTGAACCGGTAATTGCGCCGCGGCTGGGAAGGCGGGGCGGTCCGCTGCCAACCGATGTGGGAGAGCTGCATCTGCTGGTCGGCGAGTTGGTGGATGAGCGTTCGTCGGGGAAGATGCGGGAGGCGATGTGGATTTCGATCATCGTCCATTTATTGATTTTCCTGCTTATTCTATTGTCGCCGAAGATATTTCCGCACGGCTGGGGAACGCGGGTGGCGCTGGTCGCACCAGAAGAGAAGAGCCCGCAGTTTCTGGAGCTGCCGCCGGACATTCAGAAGTATCTGAAAAAGCCGAAGACGAACATACAGAGCGATAAGAACCGCATCGCCGAATCAAAGAGCCCGGTGCTGAAGCAGCCGACTCTTGAGGAGTTGGAACGGATGCGCAAGCGGGGCGCTCCGGGGGGCCGGCGGGCCAAGGTACAGCCTGCGCCACAGCCAAGCCCTCAGCAACCGCAGCAGCAGGTGGCACAGCAACAGCCGAGACAACAGCCACAGCAGCAGCCGCCTCCGGAGCAAGCGCAGTTGCGGCAGCCGGAGCAGCCCCAAGCCAGGGCGAATCCTTTTGGGGCTTCGCAGTCCGCCGGATCGGCAATTCAGCAGGCAATGCGGGACGCGGCGCAGGGGCGCGGCTCGGGACAGGCGGGCGATTACGGCGAGGGTTTGCGTCCTCATGCCGGGATGCAGGGGAATGCGGAGATCTTAAGCGATACGCAGGGAGTGGATTTTGGGCCCTATCTTTCGCGGGTGGTGTCCACGGTGCGGAGGAACTGGTACTCGCTGATCCCGCAGGAGGCAATGCCGCCCATCAGCCGGACGGGGCGGGTGATTATCGAGTTTTCCATATTGAAGAACGGCAGCGTGGGCGGACTGACGATCCGTGACGGTTCGGGCACGACTTCGCTCGACTTCGCGGCCCGCGGCGGCATTACGGCGTCGAACCCGTTCCCCCCGTTGCCGGGCGAGTTCAAGGGGAATGAGTTAAAGCTGCGGTTCTATTTCTTTTATCTGGGACCGCAGAAGCAGCAGTAAGCAATCAGCTACCAGCTACCAGCTACCAGCTACCAGCAGAGCAAGAGATGAGAGGTTGCACTTTCTTTTCGCTAAGGGCGCGAAAGGTCGCTTATTCACCGCGCGCAGGAGTGGAAAGCCGTCCGGAGTTCTGGACGGCTTTCTTTCAAGGATTGCGTGCTGATTGCTGATTGCTGAATGCTCAATATGACATCGAGCAATAGCCACCGCTGGCATTGACCCAGTTACGCTGAATCAGGTATTCGCGTCCCCCGAGACTGATGTTGTATTTTGCGCCATTGGGAGCGGTGGACTCGGTACCGAAGGTCCAGGCGCATTTGTCGGCGTTCTCGTTGCCGCGACTGTCATACCAGGCATTGAGGTCGGGATCGGAGATCGCCTCCTCGAGTTCATGGGAGAAGATGGACGCCATGCCATCGGCTCCGGCGTTGCCGTTGGGACCGCTGGTCTGAGCTTCGCAAGCGCTCGGGCAGCGGTCCGGGTTGCCGACAAAGGAGTACTTGATATCGGAGCCGCTGATGCTGCCCTGGGTATGCCATCCGCAGTACTGGGTGCAGAAGCCGCTGCTTTCGTTCACGTCCGCGGAGGTCATGACGAAGTACACGGCGTTGGTGTTTTTGGGTAGATGCCCGGCGGAGATCTGCGCCGAGACGATGGTCTGGATGTCTGCATCAGAGAGGGTGGTTCCACGGGAGTAGCTGTCGTAAACCGCGCCCCCGTAGTTGATCAATCCTGAAACGTGCTGGCTGGAGCCGTTGTAGTAGGTAGTGTTGATGTGTTCGTAGGAGGAGCCGCCGATGCTGCTGGCGAGGGCGGGAAGGATGGTGGTGGCGGAATTACCCGACCAGTTGCCGTACCAGATGATGTACACGTTCACGGTGTTCAGCAAGACCGGGCCGCCGTGATAGCTGATGCCATTGCCGGAGCGGGAGAATCTCATAGCGCCGGCGCGTGCAGCTTGTTCTTGCGGATTAGCGAGACGCCCATAACCTTTGCCGGTGGGGACGAGGTCGGTTTGTCTGGCGTCGTCGCTGCGCAATACCTGGGCGCTGGCGAAGGCGGAACATAGGATGAGAAGCAACAGGGAAGCAAGTGGTGTTTTGAGTCGCATATGGAACCTCTTCTATCTTTTTACTGGGGATTGGCTATGTATAAGCCCGTTTATGATAGAAAGATCGTTCAGAAGGGTCCGGTCGGCGGCCATCTTTGCCGGGCAGTACTGAAACTGGCGAGTGGTAGCCAATGAGGGGTACTTTAGCGGTGCTTGGAGTAGTTCGTCAACAGGAAATTGTGGCAATCGACAAGAAAAACAGGGTTGCAAGGGTTGCCCTGGAAAATTGTCTCAACCACGGATTCTTGGCCTTTGCGGGTTCCTGCCGCGGACGTGAGTGCTAGGCTGTTAGCCATGCTGCGACGACAGACGCTGGGCATTATTGTGATCGTGCTGGTGTTGCTGGTATTGATTTTGCTGCGCTTTCGTGGAGGCGCGTGGGGAAACTTCTGAGCGCACCACTTTGCCACTACGCATCGATATCCTATGGCAAATCTCAAAGACGAGCCGTTGCTGGTGGTGATAGTCGGTCCGACGGGGAGCGGGAAGACGGCGCTGTCGCTCGAACTGGCGCGCGCGTTTGATGGCGAGATTGTCAGTTGCGACTCTGTGGCGGTGTATCGCGAGTTTGAGATTGGTACGGCTAAGCCGACAGCAGAGGAACGATCGCGGCTGCCACACCATATGCTGGATGTAGCCGGTGCCGCGGAGCAGTTTACGGCGGGAGAGTATGCGCGGCAGGCACGCGTCGCAATTGCGGAGATCGCGGGGCGGGGCAGGCTGCCAATTGTAGTGGGCGGAACGGGACTCTATCTGCGGGCGCTGCTGGAGGGACTCTTCGCTGGGCCGGAGCGGGCGTCAGAATTGCGTGAGCGGTTGCAGGCGCGGGCGGCGCTGCGCGGGGAAGGATATTTGCATCGCTTGCTGAGAAGGATGGATGCGGAGACCGCAAGGAAGATCCACGCGCGTGATGTGCCTAAGCTGATACGCGCGATTGAGGTGTGTCTGGCGGGGCCGGGCCGAATGTCGGAGTTGTGGAGAGGCGGTCGCGATGCATTGAAGGGTTACCGGGTGGTGAAGGTGGGGCTTGATCCGGAGCGGGGTGCGTTATATGAACGCATTAACGACCGCTGCCGCGGGATGTTCGAGCACGGGCTGATGGAGGAGACGCGCGGGTTGTGGGAGCGGTATGGAAATAATGCTTGGGCGCTGAGTTCGTTGGGATACCGTCAGGCGGTTGCGGTATTGCGGGGAGAGTTGGATGCACACTTAATGATTGCAGCGGCGCAGCAGGGGCATAGGAATTATGCGAAGCGGCAGATGACCTGGTTCCGCAGAGAGAAGGACGTTCATTGGGTGAAGGGGTTTGGGGATGAGCGCGCTGTGCAAGTGGAGTGTGTAGAGCTTATCAACGGAGAGCTCTAGGTAACTCGCCGGGTGGGGACGCCGCCCCTCCCGGTGCGCGGTCCCATCATTCCGTTCGCCCATAGCATTGCAATAGTGAATCCTGTTACATTCGCGGATATGTCGATCAGAGGCTGGGTGGGTGTGGGATTGATGCTAGCGGTTGTGGGGACAGCAGCGCGTCCGGCGAGCGCGAAAGACAAGAAGGAAAAATTTGAGCAGGTGAAGCCGATCATTGGCCCGACCAGCGCTCCGACGAAGAAGGAGCAGAAGTGGGCGGACAAGATGCTCAAGAAGCTCTCGCTTGAAGAGAAGATCGGGCAGATGATCGAGGTGCGCGGGATCATGGGCTACTTCAATGCCGAGGACCCGCGGCAGCAGC
>JBDTLH010000047.1:0-15733 GCA_039934875.1 Acidobacteriaceae bacterium
ACGACTGATGCGCGTCAGGGTCGTAGGAATGGTGGATGGAGTAGAGGCTCTGCGCGTGAGGCACATTCAGCGGGCGCAGGATAAACGCATTCAATACGCTGAACACCACAGCGTTTGCGCCAATTGCCAAAGCCAGCGTCAAAACGGCGGAGACGGTGAATCCGGGAGACTTGCGCAACATGCGAAGGCTGATGCGAATGTCCTGAACAAGAGTTTCGAGAAAATTGCCGCCGAGAGCTTCGCGGCATTCCTCTTTGAATCGCTCGTAGCCGCCGAACTCAATGCGCGCGCGGCGCGCGGCTTCAGAGCGCGGCAGACCGGAACGCTCGAGGTCGTCGGCGCGGTGTTGGATGTGGGAGCGAAGCTCCTCCTCCATCTCGGCGTTCATCTGTGAACGCTCAAAGAGAGCGGCGATGCGGAAGCGAAGCGAGTCGAAGTCAGGGAGTCTCATAATTCCTCCGGTTGTGCGGAAAGCGCGGAAGCCATAGCAACCGAGAGCCGATTCCAGCTTTCGGTCTCTTCCCGCAGACGCTTGCCGCCCGCTATGGTGAGTTGGTAAAACTTGGCGCGGCGATTGTTCTCCGATGTGCCCCAGGTTGCTTTGAGCAGTCCCTGGCGGACCAGGCGAAACAGGCCGGGATAAAGCGCGCCCTGTTCGATAAGCAGTGCATTGCCGGAGATCTGCCCGATGCGCAGGAGGATGCCGTACCCGTGAAGCGGGCCGAGCGAGACCGCCCTCAGGATGAGAAGGTCGAGAGTGCCGGGAAGACGCTGGGCTTGATCATTCATGCGTTCTCCTAAGATGATTAGGAGATTAGCCGCTCTTCCCCTAAGCTGTCAAGGGGAAAGGCAACGGTATATCTTCCTGCCTTGCTCTCGGCGGATGCACTCTGGATGCCCAGCGAGTGCATTTCCCAGTTGCGGGCTGGAGAGCCGGGGCGACGCGGCGTGGCACTGCGAGCATCAGGAGTTAGGGGCGCGGATGACATAACGCTGTCGTAGGCCGCAGAGAAGTTAGGATTTGACGTACATTGAAAAAGGCCCGGCAATTACGCCGGACCCGGAGAGTAGCCTACCTCAAATCTTCATAACCCTAGTGAGGACCAGGTTGCGAATTGCTGGCTACCATAGCCAGTTTCGCGTGTTGTCCAAATTTTCCCGTCTTGACCGATTCCGAAAATGCGGACCGTCCCTGCCGCATCGAGCACAGCGGTAATACCTTTAATGTTTCCATATAAGGTGCGCCAATTTACAGAAGTAATTTGACCACTCGACGATAGCGGCCTGAACCAGATCGCACCATCCTTTCCTCTTGCAAACAGGTAGACGTAGCCGTAGACGTTCTTGACCGCCACCGGGTTGGTGCCGCTATCAAAGGACCCATAATCTGTTGTCCAATTGCTGAATGGTCCAGCGGTCCCGGTTTGTGAGGCACTCCAGACAGCGCCATTGCTTGCAATCGCGTAGAGGACGACGTTCCCGCCGTTAAGCCGAACGGCATTAACAGAAGAATTGAAGGACACGTTACCGGCGCCCACCAGACTGCAAGCTGGGAAATTGCCTGCGGAGTCCTGTTGTGCCGCGTAGATTTGACCATTACTTTGACGGGTTGCGTAAACTAAGGCTGCCTGTGATGCGATTGTTACCCCTAGGCGTCGCTTGCACAGCCCCCGTTGCCGCGCGGTCCTGTAGGAGAAAACACTCCGATCCGGTTACCGCTTGAGTAAATTGAATAGAATGCCCCACTTTGACCGGAGTATGCCACGGTTGGAATCATCTGATCGATGTGGATTCCCGTGGAACCGCTGGAGCACTGTAAGTACCCGTTTAGGTCGCGATAGCACGAGAATACTTGCTGGTTTGTGGCGTCGAGGGCAGCAGATGTATCGGCGCTGCCCGAACTAACGCTCCAGCCTAAATAGGTGTTTGAATATGCCCCGACGCTATAATTGTGGTAAATGTAGCTGCCAGTTTGGTACCAAATGTCCACTTGACCCGTGTTAAGGTTTGCTAAAGCGGTGGGAGGGGCTTGGGCAGCGATGAAGGTACTGAGTAGACCGCACATAACTGCGGTCAAGGCGGACTTAATTGATATTTTCAAGAGGTGAACCCTTTCGGTGATGGTGAGAGTATTGACTGAGGCAAAAGATATAACTAAATTTGATCTCTGTGCAAGTAACTAAAGGACACCATGTGTGTGACCTTTTAGCTCTGGTGCTAATTAGTACAAGTAATAAATAAATTATGACCGTCGTATTAAGTACAGTGGGAACAAGAAGTAAGGGCCGCCGTTGGTATCCGTTGCAGGCTCTTGCACTCCTCACGATAATATTAGCTGGAGCAATGGTGCGTGCCATTCATCTGGGTCGAGCATCTTTGTGGATGGATGAGGGTGCGTCGGCGGCAATCGCAGCCATGGACAAAGCTTCTTTCTGGAGGCTCCTCTTTACCCGCGAAATGAATATGGCGGCCTATTACTGCCTTTTGCGATTGAGTGTGTTCCTGCAGAGCTCAGAGGCGCACCTACGACTGATTTCGGTGTTCTTCGGAACGGCCCTGATTGGCGCAGCCTGGATGCTCGCAAAAGAAACGCTCATAGAATCCCGTGGCACTCTGTGGGCGATCGCCCTGGCATGTCTGGTTGCATTCAATGGCTTTTTAATAGCGTATTCGCGAGAAGCGCGGGGATACGCAATGGCAGTTTTCTTTCTCACACTTTCCGCCTGGGCATTAACTATCGTGCTCAAAACGGGCAAGCTCAGAGTGACTTGGTGCCTCCTGGCATTGGCTGCGCTATATAGTCACTTTTATACTTTACTGTGGATTCTGCCTCAGGTATGGGCATTGTGGAAAGCTTGTAGGAAAAATGGGCGGAAGTGGTTCAGGCCGATAGCACTTGCAGGTATGGTTGGCTTGCTACCGTTATTCATATTTGCTTTGCGTACGCGGGGTGGCCAGCTCGATTGGGTACCCAGACTTACATTACATTCATTCTTCGATACGTTTATCCAGCTTGCTGGATATTCCCGTGTTTCTTTGGCGTTGTTATGTGCAGGTTCACTCATCGGCTGCCTAAGACTATGGAGCCGAGGAGATGCTATAGCACGTTTTATAGTGATTGAGAACATTCTGCCCGTCTGTGTGTTGCTTGCGCTATCGCCAATTCATCCTCTTTTTGTGGCCAGATTTCTTATATTCGCAGTTCCATTTCTTTTACTTACCGCTATCGAAGGATTTTCCACCCTTGGCGTTGGCGTGGGCGGCATATTATCCGCGGTCGTAATCTGCGCGATGTTAATTACCGGAGACCGGTCGGCCCCTAAAAGTGACTGGAGAGACATGACGCAAAACCTGTGCTCGCAGTCTTCCGCTGTCGTTTTTTGGCCGGGCATGGGTAAGTTCCCGTACTGGTACTACGCCCAATCGAATCCTGCCTGTCCGCATATTATTTTTCCGCATTCCCAACAGGTGGAAGTTGCTGATTTCCGGGCCGGCAAGCGCGATTTGGTACGGGAACTCTGCTCATCGAACGAAAAGTCAGTCTTGCTGGTGATGGACTCGAATTCGCGATCGAGCATTGCCGATTTGGGAGTAAGCTGCTACACGCCGGTGTCAACATCTTCACGTGATGGCATGCAGGTTTTCAGGCTTGATCGCAAATGAAGGGCGGTTCGGAACCTCTGCCCATCAACGCCGGTAGATCACGCCGCCCTTCATCACGAACGTGACTTTTTCGACGGCGGAGATGTCTTCGAGGGGATTCCCCGCGACCGCGATGATATCGGCGAAGTAGTTGGGCTTTAATTGGCCGATGTTGTCTTGCCAGCCGAGCAACTTCGATCCGTTGAGGAGGTCGGCTTGCAGCACCCCGAGTGGAGTCATGCCGTATTTCGCCATCAGCACCAACTCTCTCGCCTGCGTGCCGTGGGGAAAGGGGCCGACATCGGAGCCGACGGCCATGGGAACTCCAGCAGCCAACTGCTTTTTGAATTCCTCAACATGGTATTCGAGCGATTGCCGCAGGCGCGCTTGCGCTGCTGGTGTTGGAGCGTGGTCGGCGAAGAATTCCGAAATGGTGAAGGTGGGGACGGCGAAGATACGCTTTTGGCGCATGAGCTGCATGGTCTCCGGGGAGAGTTGGTCGGCGTGGTCGATGGTGTTGACCCCGGCCTGCGCGGCGTAGAGGGTGCCGGGCTCTCCGGTGGCGTGGACGCCGACTACTTTGCCGGTGCGCGCGGCCTCCTGGACGGCGGCGGCGAGCTGGGATTCGGTGTATTGGTAGGGAGTGTGGAATTGGCCGTTGGCGAATGAGTCGGCGCCGGTCTGGTAGATCTTGATGAAGGTTGCGCCCTCTTTCACCTCCTCGCGGATGACGCGCACCAGATCGTCGGCGCTGTTAGCGTAGTTGGCGTTCGACAGGACGTGCTGCGCGGGGTTGTAGTGGATGGCGTCTTCGTGTCCGCCGAGGATGCTGATGGCATTGCCGCTGATGCGCAGGCGGGGGCCGGGGATGAGGCCTTGATTGATGGCATGGAGCACGGCGGTATCGGCGGAGCCGGCGCCTTCGGTTCCCATATCGCGCTCGGCGGTGAAGCCGGCCATCAGGTCGGCGCGCGCCTGCAAGGTGGCGGTGATGGTGCGCTCCGGGACGGATTCCTCGACGGTCTGCAAGTCTTCTGCGCCGGGGTGGAGAAAGAGATGGACGTGCGCGTCAATCAACCCGGGCATGAGGGTGGTATCACCGAGATCGATCATTTCGACGCCGGCGGGGTGGGAGACGGAAGGCCCGGCTTCGACGATGCGCTCGCCCTCGACCAGAACTTCTCCGGGGGCGATGATCTTACCGGACGTAATATCCAGCAGGCGCGCGGCGTGAAGGACGGTGGAGTGAGACGGCGCGGGGGTTTGGGCGAATGAGAAGAGCGGTAGCAGGGCGAAGAGGAGGGTAAAAAGCGCGAATTTCATCACGTAGAGGATGGTAGCACCCAGCAATGGAGCACGGTCGGGACCCGGATGGGGTGGGGTTGACAATGAGCCTCTGGAAAGGAGCGGGGGCATGGAGCCGCATTATCACCGCCGGAAGGGGAGCATCGTCGAAGCAGTATATACAAAGATTACAAAGATTATCTTATTTCGATAATAATGATAAACTCTTTATATGGATGCGATCTCCAATCCTTATTCACCAGGGGCCGGGTCTCCTCCGCCCGAACTCGCGGGTCGCGACAAAGTGCGGAAGCAGGTGAGCGTTGCGCTGGCACGAATTCGCCGTGGAAATCCCGCTAAGAGTGTGTTGATGGTAGGGCTACGCGGGGTGGGTAAAACAGTTCTCCTGGACAAAATGCGACAGGACGCAGAAGCGGACGGAATCGAGACCGTGCGGGTAGAGGCACCCGAGAACCGCTCGTTGCCCGCTCTTTTGGCGCCACACCTCAGAAAGGTGTTGCTCAGGCTAAGCAGAGTGCAATCCGCTAAGGCTACGGCGGAGAGAGGTTTGCGAGCTTTGGCCGGGTTTGTTAGGGCCCTGAAAATTAAGTTCGGAGACATTGAAGTGGGCCTCGATTTCGACCCTGAGCCGGGCTTGGCCGATAATGGCGATCTTGAAGGCGATCTTACGGCGCTTCTGGAACAGGTTGGTCAGGCTGCGAAGCATGCCAACACGGCCGTAGTGCTGTTCATAGATGAGTTGCAGTACGTTAAGGAGCATCAATTAGCCGCTCTCATCACTTCACTACACCGGTGTGCGCAAGCGAAGCTGCCGTTAACGGTAGTAGGAGCCGGGCTGCCGCAATTACGGGCGATGGCGGGTGTTGCAAAATCCTGTGCAGAGCGTTTATTTGACTATCCGATGATTGGTCCTCTGAATGACCAGGACGCGGGACTGGCTATCATGAAACCGGCGAGAAATGAGGGAATTGAGTTTTCGCCCGCCGCTGTGGCCGCAATTGTGGCCAAGACCCGCGGGTATCCATATTTTCTTCAAGAATGGGGCAAGCATTCCTGGGATGTTGCGCTGCAAAGCCCTATCACTGAGACGGATGTAGCAGCCGCTTCGAGAGCGGCAATTGCGGCATTGGACGAAAGCTTCTTCCTCGTACGATTTGATCGGCTCACCCCCAAAGAAAAGAAGTATCTACGGGCAATGGCGGAACTAGGTGAAGGACCGCATCGTTCCGGTGATATAGCTGATCTGCAAGGAAGGCCCGTATCCTCCTTCGGGCCTGTCCGCGGCAGCTTGATCAACAAGGGGATGATTTGGAGCCCAAATTTTGGCGATACCGCCTTCACCGTTCCACTTTTTGATGAATTCATGAAGAGAATCATGCCCGATAACGTCTGAGCAGACGCTGACGGCGCCTCTGGCGTGAAATGCCGGACTTACTCGACC
Organism: Acidobacteriaceae bacterium; assembly: GCA_039934875.1. Lineage (GTDB taxonomy): Bacteria > Acidobacteriota > Terriglobia > Terriglobales > Acidobacteriaceae > JBDTLH01. Next base: position 6,389 of record JBDTLH010000047.1, read on the forward strand.
GTGATGGGCGCGCCGCGATGTGGTTTTCCCATCCAGCTTCAGCGTTGCCTTGTGCTGGCCATAATCGCTTGCGTGTGCATCATTGAACTGCTCTGTAGATGCACTTCCGCGATCTCTAGGACTGTCTGGCCGAGAGAAGGGGATTCGAACCGCCGGTAGAGCTATTGACCTACAACGGTTAGCAAACCGCCGCCTTCAGCCACTACGAGCTGCTCGCTGCTGGCTTCTAGCGTCCGGCGGCGAAGGCAAAAGCTAGCAGCGAACAATCGCCAATAGCTATGAGCCAGCGCGGACGCAATCAAATATGTCTCAGCGCCTAATTCGATTTTCGTGCGCGCCTGCCGCCGCGAGCCGCGCCCGCGGCACGGCCCATCATCTTTGTATCCACCCACCCGTCCCGCTCATCTATTCGACAGGCGCTGTTGTCTAGATAGAATGTTGGGTTGGGGAGGAAATGCAGATGAGTATAGATTCCAGCCGGGTTGCCGAGAATGCCGGGGGGCACCGAATGGCGAACATTTTGACCCTTGTTGTTGCCATCCTGTTTATCGCCGGCATTATTTTTTACGGTACCCGTGGCGCGCGCTCCGCTCGGCAGTCGGCGGTGAAAGTCGGCGCGATCGGTACGCTCTCCACTGAAGGTCTCAACAATAAGATGGCGCCCGATTTCGAATTGTCGAGCCTCGATGGCAAGAAGGTAAAGCTTTCGGATTATCGCGGCAAGGCGGTGGTGCTGAATTTCTGGGCGACCTGGTGCGGCCCCTGCAAGATCGAAATGCCATGGTTTGTCGCGCTCGAAAACCAATACCGTGCACAGGGGCTGGAGATCATCGGCGTCTCCATGGACGACAGCGGCAAAGATGGGGTTGAGAAGTTCGCGCAACAAATGGGCCTCAACTACACGGTGGTGATGGGCAAGGACTCGGTCGGTGAAGCCTATGGCGGGGTCGAGGGGCTGCCCACCACGTTTTATATCGGTCGCGATGGCAAGGTGATCGACTCGGTCAGCGGACTCATATCCAAGAGCGAGATCGAAGACAATATCAAGAAGGCGCTGGCGACCAGCGCGACGGCGAAATCGTAATGCGAATCTGGCTGTTGGCATTGCTGGCGCTCGCCGTCTCAGCGGCAGCTGCGCAGGATTTTCCACCTGGCGGCAAGCCGCAATGGGTGGAACTCGTCTCCTCCTCCACCCCGGTCATTCAAGTTGCCGCGACCGGCGGAGCAAAGACGACGCTCGAATTTCGCGTCAAGCCGCAGATGCACATCAACTCCCACCAGCCGCACTCCGGCCTTCTAATCCCTACCGAGCTCGCGTTGTCGGCGCCTAAGGGAATCACGTTGCAGCCGCAGTATCCCGCGGGTCACGACATCAACCTGCCCTTTGAAAGCGAAAAGCTCAGCGTCTATACCGGAGAGTTCTCAATTGAGGTGAACGTGCAGGCCAAGGGTACGTCCCCGGTGAAGGTAATGGTTCCCGCGGAGTTGAAGTATCAGGCCTGCAACGACAACTCGTGTTTTCCGCCGAAGACGCTCAAATTTGAACTAGAGGTACAGGTTGCGCAGTAGAATTCTTGTCGCGATTGCCTGCATCGGCACGATGACAGCGCTCTCCGGCTGCAAATCGGATACTCGTTCAACGGCATTCCAGATCAAGCATAATGACGCTGCGGCGCACCACTACCTCAAGGGCAAGGTGCTCAGCGTGGACATTCCTCATCGCACCGTGACCATCGCGCACGGCGACATCTCCCACTACATGCCGGGGATGACGATGCCCTTCGCGGTCGAGAACCCGTCTGAACTGGGGATGGTACAGCCGGGAGATGAGGTCGAAGCCGACCTTGAGGTTGCCGACAACGTTGCGTATCTTCATTCCATCGATGTGACCAAGCCCGCGGACGGTCAGCCCACCTCAAAGCCGGGAGCGGAGCACTACCCGCAGGTGGGCGAGGCGGCGCACGGTTTTCATCTCATCACTCAGAATGGCAAGCCCATTACGCTCGCCCAATACCGGGGCAAGCCGCTGCTGGTGGATTTTGTATATACTCGCTGTCCGTTGCCGCAATTCTGCCCATTGCTTAATATAAAGTTCGCCGAGGTGGCGCACGCGTTGCAGGACCACCCGTCAGATTATCCGCCGGCGCAGTTGCTCTCCGTCACCATCGATCCCGAGCACGATACCGTGCCCGTGCTGAAAAACTTTTCCACCCACTTTGACGCTATCAAAGGCGGCAATTGGAACTTCGCCACCGGCGCTCCCCAACAGGTGCATGACTTCGCATCGAATATGGGCCTCGATTACTGGCCTGACTCCGGGCAGGTGGTGCACTCCGTCGTCGTCTATCTCATCAATAAGGACGGCAAGATCGCAAATATCTGGTACGGAAACGATTGGAAGACGCAGGAAGCGCTGGACGCGATCAAAATACTTGGTAATTGAGTTAGAGGATTGGTAATTGAGTAATTGGTAATTTGTAAAGTGAGGGCCAATTACAGGTTCCTCACTTTACCTGATTACCCGATTGCTCGATTACTCAATTGCCAATTTTCTATTTCGGCTTCTTTTTGCCGAACTGATTTAAGAGGCCTTTCACCGCATCCTGCGCGTTGGGCTGCTGTTGTTGCTGTTTCGGATTGGGATTGGGTTGCGGCTGTTGCTTTCCGCCCAGCGCTCCCAGTATGCCGCTCACGCCACTGGCGCCCTTCTGTCCGTTGCCGCCGCCGAGAAATCCGGATAACATGCCCGCGGGATTGCCCGTCGTGGGCAGCAGGTTCTTGAGCTTCATCTGTGCGAGGTCCTGCACGTCAGGCTGGAAGTGGGGCGCGGAAAATGTGCCGGTCACAAGCACCGGAATCACCAGCTCTCCCGCATTGTTGGCGAGCGCGGTATTGAGGTAGCCACCGACGCTGGTACCGCCCACCTGCTTGCTCATCGCGCTGCCCAACACGGCTGTGACCTTCATATTCAACGCCTGGCTGGCCAGATTCACATCGCCCACTCCGGCCAAGGTCCCGCCGTCGATCGCCGCCTTCAGATTGTTGGTATGCGCCAGCCCGTTGCGGATGTTGAACGCGCCTGAGAGTTGCGAGATGTTGGTTGCGCCGTTGCCCCCGCCCGCGCCGGTGAATTTCGCGATAGAACCCAACTCGCGCAGCAGATCGATCCCGGTGACCTTACCGTTTTTCAAATTCAGGTCGAGCGTACCGTTCAGGGTCGCCGCCGGATTCCCATTCGCTACATTCACGAAGCTGATGTTGGCCTTGGTATTGAGCGCACCATAAATCTGCTTGACCGAACTTAAGGCGCTCAACAACTTGTTCGCGTCCACATTGGCGAGCGTGGCGTTCACTCCGATCACGGATTGCGCCGGACGCGTGTCAATGCTGACCGTGCCATTCTCCGTGCCGTTGAAGAGCTGCGAAGTGACCGGCGCCAATTTCACCACTCCGTTATCCAGAATGACGGTCGCCTTGCCATTGTTGAGCACCACATTCTGGTAGTTGATCTCACCGATGCTCAACTGTCCGCCGCCGCTGACTTTATCCAGAGGCCCGGACGTTTGTGGCTGCTTCGACGCCGTATGGTCCGGAGCAGGTTGCGGTTTCAACAGCGACTGCAACTCGCCGACGTTTACCTTGTCGGCATTGAGCGTAAATTGCAAATGGGGTGCGGCGAAATTGCTGACCGCCATCTGTCCGGTCGCGTTGGTGCTGGCCACATTCAAGGCCAGATTTTGCAGGGTCGCGGTATTTTGCGAGAAGCGCAGATCGGCATTGTGTATGTTCACCGGCTTGGTGAGTTGCGGCAGGGTGAGAGCCGCTTCGCGCAGCGTTCCCGTGCCGTCGAATTTTAGCGCCCCCGGGTTTGCAAGCGGACCGGTTACGTGCGCATTCAATGCGATCTGCCCGGTGCCGCTCATGCCTTCCGCCGCTGAGAGACCATATGCGTGAGCGATGCTGAGCAGATCCGCGAGATTAGTCTGGTTGGCATGGATGGTGGCGTCGATCGAGCGTGCCTTCGCGTCCGTGTAGTTGCTGAGCGTGAATTGCACATTCACCGCCGCTCCCCCCGAGGTGACGGTAAACGGGTCGGCGTGCAGCGAGGAGGGGGACATGGCGATCTGGATCTGTTTCGCCTCGACCGGCTGCTTGATCTGCGCTCCGGAGACACTTACATTGCTCAGGTTTACGCTTCCGGTGAGCGCCGGATTATCCACCGCGCCCTTGGCCTCCACATCGGCATTGAGTTTGCCGGCTACATTTGTGCCGGGAGCGAATGCCACTCCGAAGGCAGCGCCGAGCCGCGCCAGTTCCCCCAGGCTTGCGTCATTCGCCTTCACGTGCACATCCGCGATCATGGGGGTGGCTTTGGTATTGATCGAGCCGGTGATGCTGACCGGCGTCGGACCGAGCTTCACGTTCATCTTCGCGATGTGAAATTCCTCGGAGTTGGTGTCGCCCTTGACATTGAAGTCCGCATTGATCGGGTAGCCAAGATCCACGCCGTGCAGCTTGCCCTCTTCGAGCTTCAAGTTGCCGTCGGCGGCGAAGTTGCCGTTCACGTTTTTGAGCGATACCTCGCCGCTCGCCACTCCCTCTGTGCCCTTCAATGCGTCGGATTGCAGAAACTGTTGCAGTGCTGCGATCTGCACCGCGTTAAGAGTTAGTTTCGCATCCACCGGAGTCGCCGCCGTATTGCTTTGATTGAGCGGGCCGATATTCCCATCCAGCGCGATGCTTTGGTTGCCCTGCCCCGGCAGATGCGCGGTCAGATTGACTTCGAAGTTTTTATCCGGCGCAAAATTCTTGACTTCGAGATCAATGTGGTCATACACCTGGCGCTGGTTCGCGGGCACGGCAGTCTTTGAGGCAACCGTCCCCGGCGCGGTTGGCGGCTGGTATAAGTCGGTTACCGCAACGCTGCCGTCGGTCAGCTTGAGGTCGCCCACTGAGAGCTGCTGGCTGGAGCCGGACGACGGCTGCTTGCCCGTGGTTTGCGTGTTGCCCAACGAGGCGTAGTTCCACGTTCCTTGCCGGTTGCGCACCAGTTCGATCTTGGGCCGCACCAGCTCAATCGAATTGATCTCAATCTTCTTCGCCAAAAGCGGTAGTAGCTTGACGCTGATATCCACTTCATTGGCGGTTGCGAAGGGTTTGCCAGTAGGGAAGTTCGGGTCTTCGGCGATATTGACGTTATCCACTTTCACGCGTACGGGAAAGGTCTTCAACTCCATCTGGCCGAGCATGACCTTGCGCCCCAGGGCCTTTTCCAGCTCCGCCTGAATTTTATCGTGATACTGGTTCACGTTTACCAGTGCGGGCAACGCCAGCAGCACAATGATGAAGATCAAAATAATGGCGATGATCACGCCGATGATTACCCGCACAGGGCGGCTTATAGCCATGGTGAATACCTCCTGAAGCCGTTGAAATTAAGGGAATTCTATCTATTTATGCGTGGAAATACCCCACAATTAGAGCGATTTTGCCCGAATTCCGTTGCACCTCTTTTGACCTTGCCGAATTCGCGCTGATACACTAAGGAATCCACCCCCATCTCCCGATTGAAGGTTTAACCTTGCCCAGCATCAAAGCTTTAAAGCACGATCGCACTCAGGAAGTCGCCAACGAAGCCGTACATTGGACCCAGAGCCACCGCAACGCGATCATCGCGACCGCCGCGGGGGCGCTGATAGTTGCCGCCATTATTATCGGTGTCTATACCTACATGCAAAATCAGGACCGGGCGGCCAGCACTGCCCTGGGACACGCCATGCAGGTGCTGCAATCGCCGGTTCGCCAGCCGGGGCAGCCAGCGGACCCGAACCAGCCGTCCTTTGCCAACGCACAGGAGCGTGACAAAGCCGCACTCGGTGAATTCGAAGGCGTAGCCGGTAAGTTCCCCCGCACCGATGCCGGACACTATAGCCTTTTCATGGCAGGCGTCGTGCAGCTCGATAGCGGAGACATCGCCGCGGCCGAGAAGAGCTTCACCCGCACCCGCAATGATGGATCAAGCGACGTAAGCTCGCTGGCCAAGCTGGCCCTGGCGAATATCTACGTCGGGCAGAAGCGCGACGCGGATGCGATCAAAATCTATAAAGACCTGATGGACCATCCCACGAACAGCGTTCCCAAGGTCACCCCGGAGCTGGAGCTCGCGCAATACTACGAGAGCCACAACCAGAAGGCGGATGCGGTGAAGCTCTATGATCAAATGCAGAAAGAAAACGCCAAATCGCCGATCGGGCAGCTAGCACAATCCAAAATCACCGAACTCGAAGCCGGCAAGTAGGGAGGGTCGGCTCCGACCATTCGCGCCAAGCGATCGGTTTAGAGCCGAGCCCTCTGGCCGTGCCTAGCGCTTTCATACGCCGCATCGATAATCCGCTGGTTTTTTAGTCCATCCTCACCCGAGCACAGGAAGGGCGCGCCGCTTTCGAGCGCCTCGCTGAAGGCGTCAAACTGAATTCCGTAAGCCCGGGAATTGTCACATTGGACGCGTCGCACCTCGCGCTGCTCTTCCCATAGGACAATCTCTATCGGGCCCTCTACGTAGAAGCAGTTGCGGGATTCGAGCGTTCGTTTAGATCCCACGACTTGCAAGCTGGTGCGATAGGGCGCGCGCGTGCTGACGAAGACGTCTGCCAATAGGCCGGCTGTGAATTCGAGCGTAATCTCCGCACTGGCTTCCACCCTCGCATTTTCGCCGTCGCGCATGATGGCGCCCACGGACTGCACTTCCTGCCGCAACACGTAACGCAAGGTGTCGAAGCAGTGGACGCCAACATCCCCCGTCGGTCCTCCACACGCCAGCTTTGCATCGGTGATCCAATTCCGTGGTGAGCCGTAGCCGGGGTAGATGAACTCGGCACGAGCGTGCAGCACCTCGCCCAGCATTCCGGAGGCGACCCACTCGCGTGCCGTATTCACGCTCTCTTCGAAGCGCATCACATGGGCGACGCCAAGCGCTTGCCTTGAACTCTGCGCCGCTGCGATCATCCGTTCGCACTCGCTCGCGTTCATCGCCATGGGCTTTTCGCAGAGTACGGGCTTGCCGCAGCGAAACGCGATTTCCGCGTGCTCCAGATGCAATGCGTCGGGAGAGGTGACGAAGATTGCGTCCACGTCATCGGCGCTGCACAATGACTCCACTGTGGCATGGCCGCGGATGCCGAACCGCAACTCGATATCCCGCACTTTGGAAACATTCTGGCGCCAAAACGCGGTCGGCTGCGAGTTGCGGGCAACATTGAATCCCGGCATCAGCCGCTTCTCTGCGTGATGTCCAAAGCCGAGTATCCCATAGCGCACCATTATTTTCCCGCGCTCTTGACCAGATTCTCAGCGAAATAGTTCCGCACCTTGGCTTCGTTGCGGCTCTCGTCCCGGAACGCCGATTCCAGAAGCTGCTCCTTGCTCTGCCGCAGCCGCTGGCGAATGTCCTGCTGCACCCGCGGATCGCTCAATTCGCGCTGCCCGGCCGGTTCCTTGCTGATCAGTTTGATGATGCTGTAGCCCTCGACATGATGCGCGTTGTCGACCACCGGAAGCACCCCGCTGTACTGCCCCGGCTTCAACTTGCTCACCGCGTTCCACACCTCAGAATCGTTCTTCAACTGCGACTCTGGGACCATGCCCATATCGCCGCCGCTCGACGCCGTGTTCGGTTGCTCGGAGTAGTTCACCGCCACCACCGAGAAGTCCTCGCCGCTATCCAGCATGTTTTGGATGCGCTGCACCTTCTTCTTGGCGTCGGCGTCGTTCTGCGCCTTGTCGTTCTTCATGTTCGAGACCTGCGCGTTCGGCTGTGTGGTCACCAATATCTGTGCCAGATGCCACAGTGGCTCGATCAGGTTGAACTGCGCCTTGTCCTGGTTATAAAACTGGGTAATATCCGTGTCTGTAATGTTGATCTTCGAGGTGATCTCTTTATTGAAGAGCTTTTGGATGGTCAGGTTCTGGCGCAGGTCACGCTTGAAATCCTCTTCGGTGAGCCCCTGCTCCTTCAGTTTGCGCTCGAACTCCTCCTGCGAGAAAGGACTCTTTACCTCGTTCAGTTTCGCCGCCACTTCATCGTCGCTCGCGGTCAGGCCCATCTTGTCCGCGCGCTGCAAAAGTATTTCCTTCTCAATCAACTGCTGCAGGATCGCGAGCTTCACCGAGTCCGCCCCCTCAGGCCCCGGCTGCCGCGGAGAACCCGCGGTTTGCGCCCGGTAATATTTGTCCAGCTCCGCCGCTGAAATCGTCTTCCCATTGACGGTCGCATCCGTGTCCGGAGCAGGTTGCCGATCGCAGCCCGCCAGCAATACCGCCGCCGCCAGCGCGCCCGATATGACTTTTGCAAACATTCTCTTAACAACAACCGATGGCAATTCCTCGTCCTCCCGCGGCTACGGCTTCTCCGGCTCGGCCGCCTGTTTGAGCGCGTTATCGATGGCCTGCTGTATCTTATCCGGCGGTTCCGCTCCTTCGATCTTCTCGCCATTGATGAACAGCGTTGGCGTCGAATTCACGCCCACCGCATCGCCCTCCGCCATGGACTTCTCAACCGCAGCTTTATCATCTTTCGCCATGCACGCATTCAACTGGCCGGCATCGAGATTGTGCTTGCCCGCAATTTCCCGGGTGATCTTATCGAGCTTCGCCTCTGACTGCTTTACGTCATGGGACGCTCCGATGTCTTTCGCCGTGTCATGCACGCGATCAGCGAAGTCCCAATACGCGTCGTTGCCCGCGCCTGTCCCCTTCTGGGCGAACAGGCAATTCGCATCCACCGCCGCATGCATCGCCCAGGGATGGATGCTCACCAGCGGATAATCCTTGTAAACGAACTTCACCTTGTCTTTGTACTGGTCGAAGATGCCGGGGAAAAGCTCCTCATGCATGCGTGCGCAAAACGGACATTGAAAATCATCAAAGTTGATGACCGTTACCTTCGCATTGGGGTTTCCCCGGAAAGGGCGATCGGCGCTATCAATTTTTTTCGCCACGTCCTCTGCCAGCAGCACCTTCGAGAGGTCGTATTTTTCCATCCGAGCCAACGTCTTCTGGTCGCTGGAGATCATGAAGGGCACAGTCGTCACACGCCCCGCGCGGCTGAAGGTCACCGGCAGCTTGTTATATCCGGCGAACTCGCCCGGCTCTTCCTTCCCGATACCAATCTCGACGTCGGACGGTACGGTGAAATTCTGCCGCAACTCCGCCAACACGCGCTTCCGCACCTCCGGCGCAACCGGAGTACCCTCGACCGCCGCCTTCTGTTGCGCATGGCATCCCGCCACAAGAAAAAGGGCGCTGAGCGCCGCCTGTTGCAAAAACTTCAAAGCTACCATCCTAATA
>JBDTLH010000048.1:0-2937 GCA_039934875.1 Acidobacteriaceae bacterium
AGCACGTCGAACAGATCGCTCTTCTCCGCGTCGATGATCTTCTGTATCTCCGCCATGCGGTCCCGGCTGAACCCTTTCTCGGCCAGCCCGTGTAGAAGTTTTTGCCGCGTATCCGGCCTGCTCCACAGCGCCCGCAGCCCGTCCTCATCCTGAAAGAAATCAGGCAATGCGCCGAACAAGCTCTCCAGAAATTGCGCGGCGGACATGTGCCTCCCATCCGCACCCAGGTAAATGGTCGCTACCATGCTCTGGATACTCCGCTCCTTGCCATCCGCCAGCACAATCTTGATCTTCTTTTTCCGCTCGCGTTCCGGCGACTGCTCTGGTTCCTCATCGTCGGCTCTTGCTTTGCGCTGCTCTCGCTCGCTGTCGACGCTCCTTTCATTAATCGGCGGACCGTCCCACTCCGGATCGTTAAAATGATGGTGCGCCTTCACGAAATCATAGATGGTGAAAAAATCCTTGCCGTCATAGAGCCGGGTGCCGCGCCCGATAATCTGCTTGAACTCAATCATCGAACGGATGGGCCGCAGCAGCACGATATTGCGAACGTTGCGCGCGTCCACGCCAGTCGAGAGCTTCTGCGAGGTGGTCAACACCGTTGGAATGGTCTTTTCATTATCCTGGAACGTCTTTAAATACTGATCTCCCCGCGCGCCATCAAAGGCAGTTACGCGCACGCAGTAGTCCGGGTCGCGGCTGATTTTATTCTGGTTTATCAGATCGCGCACCGCCAGTGCGTGCTCCTGTGAACGGCAGAAGACCAGCGTCTTCTCCCGCTGGTCTATCATGCCCATCAACTTCTTAACTCGATACTCTTCCCGCGCCTTGATCTCAATCACGCGATTGAAGTCCGTTTCGGTGTAGCGCCGCCCCTCTTCCACCTCGCCCTCGATCACCTCATCATCGGGCGTATAGACATATTCATCCAGGGTGGTTGAGATGTCTTGCACCTTGAAGGGCGTTAAGAAGCCGTCGTTGATGCCTTCCTTCAGCGAATAGATATAGACCGGCTCGCCAAAATATTTGTAGGTGTCCACGTTGTCCTGGCGCTTGGGTGTGGCGGTCATGCCCAACTGCACGGCAGGAGAGAAATATTCGAGGATGCTGCGCCAGTTGCCCTCATCATTCGCGCCGCCGCGATGGCACTCGTCCACCACGATGAAATCGAAGAAGTCGGGCGGATACTCGCCAAAATATGGACTTGGCTTCCCATCTTTCGGCGGCCCGCTCATGAAGGTCTGGAAGATAGTAAAGAAGATGCTGCCGTTCTTCGGCACCTTGCCCCTCTTGCGGATGTCTTCGGGATCAATCCGCACCAGCGCATCTTCTGGAAACGCGGAGAAAGCGTTGTAAGCCTGGTCTGCCAGAATGTTGCGGTCCGCCAGAAACAGAATACGCGGCCTGCGCTGGGCATCGCGAGCGGGTGTCCAGCGGCTTTGGAAGAGCTTCCACGCCAATTGAAAGGCGATAAAAGTCTTGCCCGTGCCCGTCGCCATGGTCAGCAATATGCGCTGTTGCTGGGCGGTGATAGCGTCGAGCACCCGATGTACGGCAATGTCCTGGTAGTAGCGTGCTCCCCACGTGCCGCCTTTGTCTTCAAAGGGAATAGCGGCGAAGCGGTCGCGCCATTCGTTCTGCTCTGAGAACGTCCGGTTCCATAGCTCTTCGGGCATTGGATAGCAGGCGGCGTCGCCCTCTGCGCCTGTCTCCATGTCCACGCCATAGATCGCCTGCCCGTTGGTGGAGTAGGTGTAACGGACGGCCAGCTTCTGCGCATATTGCTTGGCCTGCCCCAGCCCTTCGGTATAAGGCAGGTCCCAGCGCTTGGCTTCGACTACGGCGAGTTTGGTATTGCGATAGACCAGAACATAATCGGCAATCTCGGGGTCGCTGCGCTTGCCCGCGCCCTGCGGACGGCCTTGCGTGATCTGGAACTCGCGGCGGATGCTGCTGCCCTCGACCACGCCCCAGCCGGCTGCCTTGAGGGCGGGATCAACGTGCTCCGCGCGAGTCTCTGCTTCGTTCATCGCCCGCCCATTCTATAGGAGCAGGGTTTGATTAAGAAGGCTTTGGGAGGAGGAGGTCTCGGGTAGACCCCTGGCTTTAGCCAGGGGATTAGGGTCGCCGCTCGTGCAGGCGGCTTCAGCCGCTGAGGGGGCGCACAATTGTCATGAAGATGTGGGGTTGTCTTCCTGAGCCGCACGCTCCGAACCTCTGCAACTGATCACACACTACAACTCCCCCTGAAACGCCTTATGGAGCAGGGATCTCTTGAGTTCATCGAGTGCGGAGAGCTTTTGGCGATAGATGGATTCAAGAAGTTGGGTTTCAGCAGCGAGAGAATCAAGCTTTACGACAATGGATTTTTGTTTCTCTACGTTGGGGAACGGAAAGCATTGAAATTCAAATGTAGCCAGGTTGATGTTGTCTTGTGCGCTGCCTTTTCCCTTTGCTTTCAGCACAGATTTGAAGGATTGCAACAGGTACTCCAAGAATTTGGCGCTTGTAAGCTTCTCATTCACCACCACCCCGATGACGCTATCCGGAAAGCAAGCGTCAAATCCCAGAACCCCTGTTTCAGCAATGTTCGCTGCGATAGTAATGCAGAGCGTTCCTCTTGGCCAAAGTTTGCTCTGGGCCAAACCTGCCTCGCTATAGGCTTGCGAATAGCGTGTTATTAAATGGCTTTCTCCACGAATGTCGCCTGTTTGAATAAAAGGGTACTTGCCCCCATACAGATGGGGCGCATTTCGGGGCCGATGTTTTGATTTTCCGCGTCCAAAACTGATCGAGACTTCTTCGAGCGTCCGCTCCACCCACCCATCACCCTTATGCGCGAAAACAGATCGCAAGTGGCTTTCACATAGCTCGCGGGCGTTTTGCAGGTTCTTTTCCGCGTTGGCTGTGGCGGTCGTGATGCCCTCAAACGCTTCA
>JBDTLH010000049.1:0-16614 GCA_039934875.1 Acidobacteriaceae bacterium
GAACATCGACATTGCGCATGCCGTGATCACGCGCCTGGCTGGCGGCATTGGCAGCCGCTTGCTGCGCCGCGAAGGGAGTGCCCTTACGGGATCCGCGAAAGCCCAGCGATCCTGAACTCTTCCAGGATACGGTGGCGCCCTGCACATCGGTGATGGTCACGATAGTGTTGTTGAAAGAGGCTTGAATGTGCACTAGACCAAGCGGCACATGCTTGCGCTCTTTCTTCTTGAATTTCTTGCCGGTCTTTGAGGTCTTGCCGGAACCTTGCTTTTTTTCTACTTTCGCCATCTCGAATCCTCTTAATCGCTTGTCTGTTTTGCAGAACTGTTCTCAGCTCTCAGTTTACGGTTCACCGTAAGTCATCTTTGCAACGACACTGTGAACTGATGACCGTAAACCGTAAACGCCTCTATTTCAGTCCGGTCTTCTTTTTGCCGGCGACGGTGCCCTTGCGCGGGCCTTTGCGGGTCCGGGCATTGGTGTGAGTGCGTTGTCCGCGCACCGGCAGGCTGCGGCGATGGCGATTGCCACGATAGGAGCTGATCTCGATCAAGCGCTTGATGTGCATCTGGGTGTCTTTGCGCAGATCGCCTTCGACTGAAGCACCGGCTTCGATGGCCTGGCGGATATGGTTCGTCTCTTCTTCGGAAAGCTCAGAGACTTTGCGCATGGGATCTACTTTGGCTTCCGCCAGTACGGTGGCCGCGCGGGAGTCTCCGATGCCGAAGATGTAAGTGAGCGCGATCTTTACCTGCTTGTTGCGGGGAAGATCGACGCCTGCAATACGTGCCATGAGTTCCTCATATTGGTTCGGTTAGGGCTTCGGGGTTCATCGCAAGCCTTGACTTCGGCTACTAGCCCCAAAAACGGATTGCTTGTTCATGCAGCTTCGGATTGGCCCGCTGTCGGAACCAGCCCTGGATTGTCGAATTTGCGAATTGTCAGATTGCAGAATTGTTTTTCATTTTGACAATTCGACAATTTTCGATTCGACAATTATCCCTGCCGCTGCTTGTGTTTCGTATTTTCGCAGATCACACGCACTACCCCGCGGCGGCGGATGACCTTGCACTTGTCACAAATTTTCTTTACCGATGCTCTGACTTTCATTATTCCTGCTCCGGGGCTAAAGCCCCTATTCTTTCATCAGCGGCCAAAGCCGCCTGATACTTGATCCATGATCTCCCGGCTAAAGCCGGGGGGGCTTACTACCAACCCTCACCGCAGCGCACCCTCCTGGCTGAATGCTGACTGCCGAATCCTGACTGCCGCTACTTATAGCGATAGACGATGCGACCGCGGGTGAGATCGTAGGGAGAGAGCTCGACGGCCACACGGTCGCCGGGAAGGATGCGAATGAAATTCTTCCGCATGCGTCCCGATACGTGCGCCAGCACCTGATGCTTATTCTCCAGCTCAACCCGAAACATGGCATTGGGCAGCGGTTCGAGAACCACCGCCATGACCTCAATCGCGTCTTCCTTACTCAATCTTCAAATCCTTGTACCTCTTTCTGGTCACGGGTCGCGGGTCACGGGCTGATGCCGGGAGGAATGCGATTTTGTGACTTGCTACCCCAGGCGTTGAAGCGCCCTATTTCTTTCGTTCCTGTCCCCCTGCAGAAGACGGGGGTTAAACCTGTGTCTCTTACCCGTGACCCTTAAGCCGTCAACACCAGCGGTCCATCCTTGGTCACTGCCACGCAATGTTCGAAGTGGGCGCTAAAGCTGCCGTCTTCGGTCACTGCCGTCCACTTATCTTCGAGCACCCGGACATCGCACTTGCCGGCGTTGACCATGGGCTCAATGGCGAGGACCATGCCTTCGCGCAGGCGATTGCCCGCGCCTTTAGCGCCGTAGTTCGGGACCTGCGGGTCCTCATGCAAATGAGTACCGATGCCATGGCCCACGAATTCGCGTACTATGCTGAATCCGTTGGCTTCAACCAGGTCCTGCACGGCGGCGCCGATGTCTCCGATGGTATTGCCGACCCTGACTTGCTCGATGCCGCGCCGCAACGAGCTCTCGGTGACTTCGAGCAGTTTGCGCACCTTGGGATCGACTGCTTCCATGCCGCCCACCGGAACGGTGATGGCGGAATCGCCGAAGTAGCCATCGAGCATCACGCCGCAATCGAGGGACACGATATCGCCTTCTTTCAATATCCGTTTGCTCGAAGGGATGCCGTGCACCACTTCGTTGTTCACGGAGGTGCAGAGCACGCAAGGATAATCGTAGTATCCCTTGAACGCCGGCTGGGCGCCCAGATCTTCGATTTTACGCACTGCGGCGCGCTCAAGATCCATGGTGCTCACCCCCGGAGCAACCATATCTTTCAACATGTCCAGCACCTCGCGCACGATGCGGCCGCTGCGCCGCATCTTTTCGAGTTCTTGCTGGGATTTGCAGACGATAGGCATGGTTATGCGGACGCGCCCGATTGGGGACCGAAAGAGCCAACCTTGAGATTTCTAATTCCCATTAAGAACGCATCCGTTCGATTGTCGCCAGAACATCTTTGGTGACTTGTTCGACCGCTTGATCGCCATTGATCTCGACGAAATGCCCTGACTTGCGGTAGTGCTCAGCCAATTTCGCGGTCTGCTCGTCGTAGCCCTTGAGCCGCTCCGCGATGATGGCTTCGGAATCGTCTTTGCGGAAGGCGAGCTCCGCGCCCTCCACATCGCACCGGTTATCAACTTTGGGCGAGGTGAAGTAGATGTTGTAGATTTTGCCGCAGACGGGGCAGGTGCGGCGTCCGGTAAGACGCCGTAATAGAAGATTATACGGGACTACGACACTGATCACAAGCGGAGCAGCCATGGCCCCGATCTGGGCGGCGAAGTGGCGATCGAGCCACTCGGCCTGGGCAGTAGTGCGAGGGAAGCCGTCGAGGATAAAGCCGCGCTTGCAATCGCCCTCGTTGAGGCGCGCCGCCACCATTTGGTTGACCAGCGTGTCGGAGACCAGTTCGCCGCGGTCCATGATGGATTTGGCGGTCCTGCCTAATTCGGTGCCGCGGGCGACGTTATCGCGCAAAATGTCACCCGTCGAAATCTGCGGGATGCGATAGGAGGCGGCGATGACCTTGGCCTGTGTTCCTTTGCCGGCTCCCGGAGGTCCCAGCAGAATGACTGGACCGGGGCTCCTGATGCCGGCGATTGTGGGTCCGGGCGTGGTCGCCATTACCATGTCCTCGGACCGCGCGAACGTTGCTTCGCGTTGCGGGAGAAGCCCTCATAGTGGCGCATGATGAGTTGCGATTCGATCTGTTTCACTGTGTCCATGGCAACGCCGACGACAATCAGCAGCGAGGTTCCGCCGAAGTAGAAGTTGACCCCCAGGCCGTGGGTGACCCAGGTAGGCATGCGTTCAAAGAAGCCGCCCACCAGCCACAGATCGTTCAGGCGAATGCCGCTGATCATCAACTGCGGGATCAGCCAAATCACGATCAGGTAGAGAGCGCCGACGAAGGTGATGCGGGTCATTACATCGTTGATGAAATCAGCAGTGCGCTTGCCCGGACGGATGCCGGGGATGAAGCCGCCGTATTTGCGCATGTTGTCCGCCATGTCGGTGGGACGGAAGACGATGGAGACGTAGAAGAAGGCGAAGAAGATGATCGCCAGCATGGATAACAGTACATAGAGCGGTTCGCCGCCGCGGAAGGATTCCACCATGCGCGAGACGTAAGCATTGTTCTTGGCCGCCGGGAACATGGAGATGAGCAGTACCGGGAAGGTGAGTATGGACGAGGCGAAGATCACCGGCATGACACCGCCGGAGTTCACGCGCAGTGGAAGGTGGGTGGATTGTCCGCCCATCACGCGGCGTCCGACCACGCGCTTGGCGTATTGCACAGGGATGCGGCGCTCGGAGCTTTCCACGAAGACGATGAAGGCCACGACGGCAAGCATCACCGCGATGAGGATGACCAGCGCGGGAACAGTGAATGCTCCCCAGGTGGCGTTCTTGGCTTTGTCGATAAGGTCGCCGATGGCGTTGGGCAGGCCGACGACGATGCCGGCGAAGATGAGCAGCGACATGCCGTTGCCGACGCCGCGCTCGGTAATCTGTTCGCCCAGCCACATGATAAAGGTGCTGCCCGCGGTCAAGGTAATGATCGCCATGAGCAGGAACCCCCAGCCTGGATCGGTGACCAGGCCGGTGCTGCGCTCCAGTTGCAGCGCGATCGCGGCGGATTGCACGGCGGAGAGGATGACGGTGACGTAGCGCGTCCATTGCGTGATCTTCTTGCGCCCGACCTCACCTTCTTTCTGCAGCTTGGCCAGTGGTTCATAGACTACGGTGAGCAACTGGAAGATGATCGATGCGGTGATGTAGGGCATGATGCCCAGCGCGAAGACGGTAAGCCGGCGCAGATTGCCGCCGTTGAAGAGATCCACCAGATTCAGGAAGCCGCCCTGCTGCGAATTGAAGAACTGTTGCAGCGCATCGGCGTTGATGCCGGGAGTGGGAATGTGCGCGCCCAGGCGATAGACGAAGAGCACTGCCATGGTGAAGAGAATGCGGCTGCGCAGGTCGGGGACGCGAAAGATATTTGTAAACTTTTCCAGCATGTAATGATCCAGAATTTCTGCCCCGCTGCCCATCAATTCGGGCAACAAAGCCTAGCAAAACTGATGCTAGTGTACTTGATTTTCCGTCGCGAAAAAACTACCAGCGCTTTAGCTCGCGACGCTTGACCGATTAACCCAGTACCACGGCCTTGCCTCCGGCATTGGTGATCTTTTCTTGCGCTGATTTGGAGAATTTGTGCGCCTGCACGGTGAGCGCGGCAGAGACGTCTCCGTTGCCCAGCACCTTCACCAGATCGTTCTTGCCTACGACCCCGCGGGCGACCAGCAACTCGATGGTGATGTTGCTCTCGCCCAGCTCCGCCAGGCGGGTGAGATTGACCACCGCATATTCGGTGCGGAAGATGTTAGTGAATCCGCGCTTGGGGACGCGGCGGTGCAGCGGCATCTGTCCCCCCTCGAATCCGCGCATGGTGCGTGCGCCGGAGCGCGAGAGTTGTCCCTTGTGGCCGCGGGCAGAGGTCTTGCCCATGCCTGATCCCATGCCGCGTCCTACGCGCTTCTTGCCGCGATTGGCGTCCTTTGGTGCAGGAAGGTTCGATAAATTGGTGAATGCCATGATGATTCGCTTCCCCGGTGTGCGCCGGTCCGGATGGGGCCAGCGGCTGACTCGGTTTCCCTTGCGCCAGCCGGCGGCAATATAACTTTCAGCTCAGAGCTATCAACTCTCAGCTTAAGGAATTGCATTCCCAGTTTGCAAGCTGATAGCTGGTAGCTTGCGGATTCACTTGCGGCCCGCTTCCGTTTACGGTTCGATCGATACCAGATGCGGGACCTTGGCCACCATCCCGCGGATCGACGGCGTGTCCTCGCGCTCGATGACCTGTGAAAGTCGGGTGAAGCCCAGTCCCTTGATCACCAGCTTGTGCTTGGTCGGGCAGGCAATCGAAGACTTAAACCATTTGAGGCGAAGGGTCTTCCCGGTCTTTGTCCCGGTCTGCGTATTTGGTTTTGTCGCGTTTGTCTCGGTCGACGCCATGATTACATCTCCTGCTGGTGCTTGCCGCGCATGGCGGCATACTCTTTGCGGTCGCGAAGCTGCTTGAGCGCATCGAAGGTCGCTTTGATCACATTGTGCGGATTGGCGGTGCCCAGGCTCTTGGTCAACACATTCTGCACCCCGGCCGAAGTCATTACCGCGCGCACTGCGCCACCGGCGATTACTCCCGTACCTTGCGGGGCCGGCTTGAGCATCACCTGTCCTGCGCCATAGCGGCCCAGCACCTGGTGGGGAATGCTGATGTCAGTGAGGTTTACTTTAATCAAGTTCTTCTTTGCCGACTCAATACCCTTGCGGATGGCTTGCGGGACCTCTTTCGCCTTGCCCGAGCCGTGTCCCACTACTCCCGATGCCGGATCGCCGATCACGACCAACGCCGCGAAGGACATGTTCTTGCCGCCCTTGACCACTTTGGTCACGCGGTTGATCGCCACCACCTGGTCTTTCAGGTTATAGTGCGCTGCATCCAATTTGCGTTTTACGACTGCCATTCTGCTTCCTCAATTTCTCATGCATCGGCGCTCTGCCGGATGCGACACCGGTCTGGCACCCGGTACGGTGCTGGATTTGATGAGGCGTTAGGTTGTAGGTGTTAGGTGTTTAGAAGAGATGTTCCACTAACATCCACAGCCTTCGAACCTTGACTCACAAATCCACCGCGAGAACACTCGCGTCAAAAAGCTGGCGGCTAGCTGCCAGCGCCAGCTAGAACTCCAGTCCCGCCTCGCGCGCCGCATCCGCGAGCGCCTTGATCCGTCCGTGGTAGAGATAGCCGCCGCGGTCGAATACGACTTTTTTGATGCCCTTGTCTTTCGCCCGCTCCGCGATCAGCTTGCCGACTCCTTTGGCGGCGTCTAAATTTCCGCCGCCGGTGATCGAACTCTTCTTGCCTGCGCTGGTTGCGGACAAGAGGGTAATGCCCTTGGCATCGTCGATAAGCTGGACATACATGTGATTCAGCGAACGGAAGACGTTGAGCCGCGGACGCTCCGCCGTGCCTTGCATCTTGCGGCGAATGCGCAGATGAACGTGCTGCCGGGTCTTATTGCGATTATTTTCTGGAACCATCTCTTTCCTTCTTCCTATCAGCGCACAGCGCCTATGCTGCGCGTTCGGATTGTTAGCTGATGGCCTTTAGCTGCCGGCCACTTGCCAAGCAATTAACATCCCTCTATCGAGCAGCTAGCGACCACCAGCCAACGCTATTTGCTTCCCGTCTTGCCGACCTTCTTCTTCAATTTCTCGCCGGTATAGCGCACGCCCTTGTTCTTATATGGATCAGGCGGACGCAGGGAGCGCATGTCCGCCGCAACCTGCCCCACTTGCTGGCGATCAATGCCGGCGATGCTGAGATGTGTCGCCTTGGGATCGATGGCCACGGTAATCCCACTCGGCAGCGGCACCTCAATCGGATGGGAAAAGCCCAGGGTAAACACCACCGTGTTCTTGCCCTTCAACTCCGCGCGGTAACCGATACCGACGATGTCCAGGTCCTTGGTCCATCCCGTGGTCACGCCGGTGACCGCATTCTGCATCAAGGCCCGCGCCAATCCATGCATTGCCGCCTTGGAATCGTCAGGACGCGTTGCCAACAGCGTCCCATCTTTCTGTTCAAAGGTGATCCCCTCAGGCACCAATGCAGTGACCTTGCCCTTCGGCCCTTCGACCAACGCCTTCGCTCCCTGGAACGTGAACTTCACGCCCGCGGGCACTACGATCGGCTTTTTTCCTATTCGTGACATCTTCTATCTCATCCTTTGCGAGTCGGGAGCCCCGCCGTCTTTATTTGCGGGCCTTCCACGCGTTTTGCATTTAGCACTTTTTGCTAACTGCTAATTGCCAATTGCTTGCTAGTACACTTCACACAGGATCTCGCCGCCTAGTCCTTGCTTGCGGGCCGCTTTACCCGTCATCACGCCCTTTGGTGTGGTCATGATGCTGATGCCGAGACCGCCCAGCACCTTGGGAATCTCATTGCGCTTCACGTACACGCGGCAGCCGGGACGCGAGATGCGCACCACCTTGGTGATGGCGTTGCCATTGCCCGAATCGCCTTTGAGATACACGCGCACCACTTTGCGGCTCTCTTCTTCGGTCAATTTATAGTTGGAGATGTAACCCTCTTCCTTAAGGATGCGGGCGATCTCCACCTTCAACTTCGAGGCCGGAATATCCAATTTCAAATGCCGCGCATGGATCGCATTGCGAATGCGCGTCAACATATCTGCAACCGGATCGGTCATGCTCATAATCAGCTCTCCTTCTTTCCACCCGTTTGCTCTTGATGAGAACCAGCGGTGGCTTGAACCAGTCAGCATTTCTTTAGGTGGCTGACAATCACCTGCTAGGAGCCAGCGATCATTAGCCGGCAGTTGCTTACCAACTCGACTTGATCACGCCTGGGATCTCGCCCTTGAGCGCCAACCCGCGGAAGCAAAGGCGGCAGACGCCAAACTTTCTCAAATAGGCGCGCGGACGTCCACACAACTTGCAGCGGTTGTGCTTCCGGCTCGCGAACTTCGGTTTTCTTTCATCTTTTACGCGCTTTGCGGTGGTTGCCATTTTTTCCTCTAAGCTCTATCTCTGCGATCTAAGCCGCGCGGAACGGCATGCCGAAGCTGCGCAGCAGCGCACGTGCCTGGTTGTCGTCCTTTGCCGTAGTCACAATGGTGACGTTCATGCCCTTCAATCTCTCTACCTTCGAGTAGTCGATCTCAGGAAAGATGATCTGGTCGCGCAGCCCCATCGTATAGTTCCCGCGTCCGTCAAAGCTTTTGGTGGAGACGCCCTTGAAATCGCGCACCCGCGGCAGGACGACATTCACCAGACGGTCGAAAAACTCATACATCGTATCGCCGCGCAGGGTCACCATCGCCCCGATGGGCATGTTCTCGCGCACCTTGAACGCAGCGATCGATTTCTTGGCGCGGGTGGTCACCGGCTTTTGCCCGGCGATCTGGCTCAACTCGCCAACCAACGGATCGAGCACCTTGGGGTTCTGCGTTGCCTCGCCGATACCCATGTTGATGACGATCTTATGCAATCGCGGCACTGCCATCGGGTTCTTAAGCCCGAGCTCCTTCTGCAGCGCCGGGGCGAGTTCTTTACCGTACTTCTCTTTCAGTCTTGCTGCCATGTTCTTCTACCTGTTCTCCACGGTTTCGGATTGCGTATTCCCACGCGTGTACCGGTTCGTGACTAAACCAGCGGCCAGTGGCCAGCCGCCAGAGACTTAGCTATTCCATTACCGTCTTGCAATGGCTGCATGCGCGCTGCCCCTGCTCATTGCTTGCGGCGCGGCGCGGCTGCCCGCAGGCTTTGCACACCAGTTGCACGTTCGAGATGCTGATCGGGCTCTCTTTTTCCGCGATCCCGCCCTTTTGCTGCTGATCGGCGCGCAGGTGCTTCTTGATCATGCCGATGTGCTCGACCAGCACTCTGCCGTTGGCCGGCTGCACCCGCAGCACGCGCCCGCTCTTGCCCTTGTCTTTTCCCGCGATCACCTTGACGGTGTCGTTCTTGCGAATACTTACAGAATTCATAATCAGATTCCAGCTTCCAGCCACTAGCTTCTAGTCCTAATGCCGAACATCATCCGGCTAACTTTGTTCTTTCAGAGGCCAGCAGCCTCTACAACACTTCCGGCGCCAGCGAAACGATCTTCAAAAACCGCTTTTCGCGCAGCTCGCGCGCCACCGGGCCGAATACGCGGGTGCCTACCGGCTCGCCCGTATCGCCAATCAGCACCGCTGCGTTCTCATCGAAGCGGATGTAGGTGCCGTCGCGCCGCCGCACCTCTTTATGAGTGCGCACGATCACGGCCTTGACCACCTTGCCCTTTTTCACCGTTCCATCGGGCGAAGCTTCCTTCACCGCGGCGGTGATCACGTCGCCCAAACTGGCGATCTTCCCTGTAGAACCGCCCAGCGGCAGGATCATCTGGAGCTTGCGCGCTCCGGAGTTGTCCGCCACCGCAAGCATCGATCTCATCTGTACTGCCATTGCAATTTCTCCTGTCTATGCTCTTCGCCTTGCGGGCTACGATGCCACTTCGGTTCCAAGGGAGGCGGCTGCCTGAATCTCAGCCAGCGCCGATCGGCGGAGTACGTCCTTCAGCTGCCAACGCTTCAGCTTGGACAGCGGGCGCGTCTCTTCGATGCGCACCACATCTCCCACATGGCAGGTGTTCTCTTCATCGTGCGCATAAAACTTCTTGGTGTGGCGGACAATCCGCCCATACTTGGGGTGCGCTTTGCGCATGACCACTTCGACCACGATGGTCTTCTGCATCTTGGTCGAGACCACGTTGCCGATCTTCTGGTTGCGGTGCGACTCGTGCCCGGCTTCCGCCTGCGTGTTCACTGTCTCTGCCATCGCTTATTTCACCGCCGCTTTCTTGCTCTTCTTGCTCGTCGTCTTTTGCTTTGCGGTTGCCTTAGCCTCGGCTACCGGCTTGGCCTTCGCCCGGCCGCCGCTGTTGACCGGGGCCACTGCCAGCCCGAGTTCACGCTCCCGCGCGATAGTCTTGGCCCGCGCAATATCTTTGCGCAAAATGCGAATCTGTTGCGTACTGTCCGCCTGGCCCAACTTGGCCTGAAAACGCAAGCGGAACATCTGTTCCCCCGCCTCACGGTCCCGGTGCGCCAGTTCATCGGGGGTCATCTCGCGAATCTTTTGCAGCTCCATGTCTCTTCTCTCTCTTCTCCGCTCTCTTAATCAGTCTTTCGAACTGGAATCGGCGGATATTCTTTTCATCACGAGTCACGGGTCACGAGCTTACGCCCGAAAGTCCCGCGGTCGTGACGTTGTTCTTCGTTCGATCATCGCTCACGAGCATTAGCCCGTGACTCTTAATCCCGTGTCTCTCTCAGTTCGCGTGCAAATTCGGACGCTCCACAAACTGCGTCTTGATCGATAGCTTGTGTGACGCCAGACGCATCGCTTCCTTCGCGATATCGGTCGGCACGCCTTCCATCTCGAACAGGATCTTGCCCGGACGCACCACCGCCACCCAGTGGTCGAGCGCGCCCTTGCCGCTGCCCATGCGGACTTCCGCCGGCTTCTTGGTCACCGGCTTGTTGGGGAACAAACGCAGCCACACCTTGCCTCCGCGCTTGATGAAACGCGTCATCGCCACGCGGCTTGCCTCAATCTGTCGGTCCGTGATCCAGCCGGATTCGAGCGCCTTTAATCCGAAATCCCCGAAGTTCAACTCCGAGCCGCGCCACGCCTTGCCGCGTACGCGCCCCTTCATCTGCTTGCGGAACTTGACCTTCTTTGGCATCAACATAATAGTTGCCCTTTATAGCTGTTAGCGATTAGCTCTCAGCTTGTATCTCGCGATCTTCCGATCCAAATTCGACCCAGAGCTGAAAGCTGAAAGCTGACAGCCGCCTTACTGCTAAAACGCCGACGCCGCCTGCGGCTCGCGCTTCTTCTGCTGGTATATCTCGCCCTTATAGACCCACGTCTTCACGCCGATGATGCCGTAGGTGGTGTGTGCTTCGGCGAAGCCATAATCGATGTCCGCGCGCAACGTGTGCAGCGGCAACCGGCCTTGCAGATACCACTCCGAACGGGCAATTTCCGCGCCGTTCAAGCGGCCCGACACGCGCACCTTGATCCCCTTGCATCCGAAGCGCAGCGCCGAATCAACCGACTTGCGCATCGCCCGCCGGAAACCGACCCGCTTCTCCAGTTGCAGCGCGATCGCCTCCGCCACCAACTGGGCATCGAGCTCCGGCTTATGCACTTCGACGATGTCCACAAAGACATCGCGATTGGTGCGCTTCTGCAGGTCTGCCTTTAGTTTATCAATCTCCGCGCCTTTGCGCCCGATAATGATGCCCGGACGCGCTGTCTTGATGATAATGCGCAGCTTGTTGCCCGGACGCTCGATCTCAATCGCGCTGATGCCCGCCGACTTCAGCTTGTCCTTGAGCTCCGCCTTGAGCTTTACGTCCTCGACCAGCAGCTTGTCGTAATCGCGCTCGGTGAACCAGCGCGAGCGCCAGGGCTTGGTATAGCCCAGCCTGAATCCGTATGGATGTACTTTCTGACCCATCTTTATTTCTCCGTCTTACTGCTTACTGCGCCGCCGATATGTCTATTCCAGCGGACCGTCTGGTTACTTGGTGGACTTCTTCTTCAGCTTGGCTGCGCTCTTCGCCGGGGCCTTTTTCGCCGGGGCCTTTTTCACTGCCGTCTTCCTCACCGCAGCCTTTTTCTTGCCCTTAACCGGAGCAGCCTCCGCGCCGGTCACCGTCGTAGCCGTGTTCGCCAACGCCCTCTCCGCTACTACGATCTGGATGTGCGAGATACGACGTTGATAGCGGAAGGCGCGTCCCATGGGGGCCGGACGGATGCGCTTTAGCCGCGGCCCTTCATTCGCGATCGCGCTCTTGACGAAGAGGTTATCGACATCCACGTCGAGCCCCTTCTCCTCGCTCACATAAGTCGCGTTCTGCACCGCCGAGCGCAGCAGTTTTTCAATCGAAGGCGCTACCGCCTTGTTGGTAAACATGAGCGTCTCGAGCGCGTGGCCGACGCGGCAGCCCTTGATCAAATCCAGCACCAGGCGCGCCTTCTGCGGCGACACCCGCTGGTATCGGGCTTCGGCCCGGAACTCTTGTGTGGCAAAGTTCATCTCTTACTCCGTACTCCGTACTTCAATAGCGTGCTATCTTGCCGCCGGCTTGGCGGACGACTCGGATTTCATCGAGTGCCCCTTGA
Organism: Acidobacteriaceae bacterium; assembly: GCA_039934875.1. GTDB lineage: Bacteria > Acidobacteriota > Terriglobia > Terriglobales > Acidobacteriaceae > JBDTLH01. The sequence continues at coordinate 12,331 of JBDTLH010000049.1, forward strand.
AGGTGCGGGTCAAGGCGAATTCGCCCAGCTTGTGCCCCACCATGTTCTCCGTGCAATAGACCGGCACGAACTTCTTGCCGTTGTGCACCGCAATCGTGTGCCCCACGAATTCGGGGTGGATGGTCGAACGCCGTGACCAGGTGCGAATCACCTTCTTCTCATTCGCGGCATTCATCCCATCGATCTTCTTGCTCAAGTGGTCGTCGATGAACGGACCCTTTTTTGTGCTGCGTGCCATATCTCTCCTGTTTCCATCTCCGTCTCTGTCGTCCTGAGCGGAGCGAAGGACCTCGGGTTTATTTTGTCCTGCGCTGGACGATAAACTTGTTGGTCCGCTTGTTGTTGCGCGTCTTGTAGCCTCTGGTGGGCTGGCCCCATGGCGTTACCGGATGGCGTCCGCCCGAGGTCTTGCCCTCGCCGCCGCCGTGCGGGTGGTCCACCGGGTTCATGGACACGCCGCGGTTCGCGGGGCGAATGCCCAGCCAGCGCTTGCGGCCTGCCTTGCCGTAGGAAATGTTCTCGTGATCGGTGTTGCCCACCTGCCCCACCGTCGCCATGCAATCAATCAGCACCCGGCGCGATTCGCCCGAAGGCAATTTCAGCAGCGCGTATTCACCCTCTTTTGCCACCAGTTGCGCCGAAGTGCCCGCCGAGCGCGCCATCTGCGCGCCCTTCCCCGGACGCAGCTCGATATTGTGCACCGTCGTACCCGAAGGTATGTTCTTGAGCGGCAACGCGTTTCCCACCAGGATATCTGCCTCCGGGCCAGAGATGATTTTGGTGCCCACATTTAACCCAATCGGCTGCAGGATGTAACGCTTCTCCCCGTCGGCATACGCGATCAGAGCGATACGCGCCGAACGGTTGGGATCATATTCGATTGATTCCACCGTTCCCGGAACGCCGTATTTGTCGCGCTTGAAGTCGATCATGCGCAGCTTGCGCTTATGTCCGCCGCCTTGGTGGCGCATGGTCAGATCGCCCGAATTGCGGCGTCCGCCAGATTTCTTCTTGATCTCCGTCAACGGTTTATAAGGACGGTCGGTAGTCAAATCATCATTGACCAGCGTCGTCTTAAACCGCAGCGTCGGTGTTACCGGCCTATATGTCTTAATTGCCATTTTTTGCTCTCTTCTCGGTGGACTTCCCAATCCCTCGTCCCTAATTCCTGCTCTTTAAACCACCTGCTCGTAGCTCGGCATCTTCTCGCCCGCGCGCAGGCGAACGTAGGCCTTCTTCCAATCCGCTTTATAACCCGCAAACTTACCGCGGCGGCGCTCCTTGCCTACGTAATTGGCAGTGCGCACGGCGGATACCTTCACCTTGAATGCCTGCTCGACTGCTTCCTTGATCTCCGTCTTGCTGGCATTCTCGGCCACCACGAAGACCAATATTCCCGCCATCTTCTTGCTCGATGTCTCTTTGTTCAACAGCCCCTTCTCGGTGATGACTGGACGGCGAATGATTTCATAGAGCGCTCGCATTACGCCACCTCCAGTTTGCGTTTGGACGCCGATTTCTTCAGTGTCTCTTGTAACCGCTCGATCGCCGGGCGCGAAAAGATCGCGCGGTCATAGCGCAGCAAATGATAAGCATGTACTTCGTGGCTCGCCATCAGCTCGATGCCTTTCAGGTTGCGCGTGCCCAACACCAGCTTGGTGCTCTGCTCCGCGGTCTCCGGACTCATCATGGAGACCAGCAGCGCCGTCTTTTCGACTCCGAGCGTGTCCAGCGATTTGCGCATCTCTTGCGTCTTGCCCGACGCACTTTCGAGATTATCCACCACCACCAGCTTGCCATTCTCCAGCTTCGACGCCAGCGCCGAACGCAATGCGCCCAACATCTTCTTCCGGGGAAACGCATAGTCATAGGACTTCGGCTGCGGCCCGTGCACCGTGCCGCCATGGCGCCAGATGGGAGAGCGCACCGAACCCACACGGGCGCGGCCAGTCCCCTTCTGCTTCCACAGCTTCTTGCCCGAGCCGGAGACCAGCTTCTTGTTCTTGGTCGCATGCGTACCGGCGCGCGCCGCGGCCCGGTAATGGTTCACCGCCTCCCACAGCAGTGCCTCGTTCACCGCGCCGAATACCTCCTCGGCGAGCTCGAACGAACCCACTTTCTTGCCGCTCAAATCCACTACATCAATGCTTGCCATAATTAGCTCTCAATCAGTTCACATTTTCAGTTGCCAAGTTCACATTCTATGAACCGTAAACTGTCAACCGTAAACTCTCTTGCTACTTCTTCTTCCCGCCCGCCGCCTTCTTCGAGGCCTTCAACGGATTTATGTTCGCCGTACCCGCGAACCCGCGGCGCTCGCTGGGCGGACGCTTCGCCCGGTTGATCAGGACGTAGCCCCCCTTCGGCCCCGGCACCGCGCCCTCCACCATGATCAGATTGTCATCGTTGTCAATGCCGCGCACCTTGAGGTTACGGACGGTTATGTTGTCCATCCCGAAGTGCCCGCTCATGCGCTGTCCGGGAAACACCCGCGAAGGAAACGACGAAGCGCCGATCGAACCCTGCACCTGGAACATGTGTCCGTGCGCCTTGGGGCCGCCTCCGAAGCCGTGCCGCTTCACCACACCCGCGAACCCACGTCCTTTGCTGGTCCCGCTGATGTCCACAAACCGCTCTTCGGAGAAGATATCGACCAGCACCCGGTCGCCCACCTTCAGATTGCCGTCCGCCGCCGGATCTTGTCCCTCTTCGATGTTCTCCGCCGCTTCCGTCGCCGTGGTTACCGCGAACTCCCGGGTGATCTTCACCGGAGGGACATCGTGCTTGGCAAAATGTCCCTTCATCGGTTTGGTCAGGCGCGACTCTTTCACAAACTCCACCAACCCGATCTGCGCCGCCTCGTATCCATCCTTCGCCGCCGTCTTGCGCTGCGTCACCACACACGGGCCAGCCTGGATAATCGTGATCGGATGCACCTCGCCCCGATCATCGAATATCTGCGTCATCCCGATCTTCTTACCAATAATTCCGTTAATCATTTGCTTTCTTTCCTCATCATGCACTCGCGTATACGCTGCACTGTAGGTTCTAAATTGCTATTGCTTATTGCTTATTGCTTATTGCCTATTGCTTATTGCTTATTGCTTTTTGGTATCGAACGCCTTGATCTCCACGTCCACGCCCGCCGGCAAGTCCAGCTTCATCAACGCATCCACCGTCTGCTGCGTCGGTTCCAATATATCGAGCAGGCGCTTGTGCGTGCGGATCTCGAAAGCCTCGCGCGACTTCTTGTCCACAGGGGGCGAGCGCAGGACGCAGTATTTGTTCTTCATGGTCGGCAGCGGAATCGGTCCTGCTACCTGCGCCCCGGTACGCCGCGCCGTCTCGACGATCTCGCCAGTTGACTGGTCGAGTACCCGATAGTCATACGCCTTCAGGCGAATGCGAATTCTTTGTCCACCAAACATTGCTTCAACCTTGCTCAAAGAGCGGGCGGCTTTGAGTCGCCGCGTTACTAGTTCCTTCTTGATCTTGTGGGGCTAGCACCTAATCCCTGGCCCCTAATATCTGTTCTTACTTAATGATCTCCGAGATAGTGCCTGCGCCTACCGTCCGTCCGCCCTCGCGGATCGCAAAGCGCAGTCCCTTCTCCATCGCCACCGGCGTATGCAGCTCGATCTCCAGCTGCACATTGTCTCCCGGCATCACCATCTCCGTCCCCTCCGGCAGCTTCGCCGTCCCCGTCACATCCGTCGTGCGGAAGTAAAACTGCGGACGATAACCATTGAAGAACGGCGTGTGCCGCCCCCCCTCTTCCTTGCTCAACACATAAATCTCGCCCTTGAACTTAGTGTGCGGCGTGATCGACCCCGTCTTCGCCAGCACCATCCCACGCTCCACATCTTCCTTGGGAATACCCCGCAGCAACAACCCCGCGTTGTCTCCCGCCATCCCCTCGTCGAGCTGCTTCTTGAACATCTCGACCCCCGTCACCACCGTCTTCCGGGTGTCGCGGAAACCTACGATCTCCACTTCCTCGCCCACCTTCACCTTGCCCCGCTCGATGCGGCCCGTCACCACCGTCCCCCGCCCCGAAATCGAGAAGATGTCTTCAATCGGCATCAGAAACGGCTGGTCGATCGCCCGCGCCGGCACCGGCACGCTCTTGTCCACCGCCTCCATCAACTCATCCACCGACTTCTCCCACTGCGCCTCGCCATTCAACGCTCCCAACGCCGACCCCCGCACCACCGGCACATCATCGCCCGGATAGTTGTACTTCGACAACAGCTCGCGCACTTCCATCTCCACCAGATCGATCAG